>DAICYU010000126.1 GCA_027311485.1 Acetobacteraceae bacterium | reverse complement strand
TGATGCGCTTCTGTTTTTTCAGCCAGGTGTCGAGTGCCTCCAGATCCATCTCGCCGCAAGCCTGTAGCGCGACACGACTGATGGCCGGCTAGCGACACGAAGATGGCCGGTTGCTGCGCGATTTGAAGATGACTTTTCTCGCGGTGATAAACAAGGGAAGAAGTTTGGTGTCGTTGGTCGTGTCGCGCGAGATGGCGGGAGCTAGCCGTCGGTGTCGCGCTTGATGTCGCTGAGAGCTTTGGGTTTTTTCGCTGTGCGAGCGATAGCGGCCCTGCGTCTGTAGCTCTCGACGTTCATTTCGAAAATCACCGAATGGTGGACGAGGCGATCTACAGCCGCGAGCGTCATAGCGGCATCTGGGAAAATACTCGTCCATTCGCCGAAGGGATGATTGGCGGTGACCATGAGGCTGCGCCGCTCGTAGCGGGCAGCGATGAGTTCGAACAAGACAGAGGTCTCTGCTTGATCTTTGCGAACGTAGCAGAGGTCGTCGAGGATCAGAAGATGGTATTTGTCGAGCTTCTCGATTGCACTTTCGAGCGCCAAGGATTGACGCGCCTGCTGCAGGCGCTGCACGAGATCGGTGGTTCGTGTGAAGAGCACGCGGTATCCATTCTCGACCAGGGTGTGTCCGAACGCTGCGGCGAGATGCGATTTTCCTGAGCCGCTCGAACCAGGGGCATACTGCCCAATATCATGATGCCGATGGGCAGATTTTTTATCGCTATCACCCTCGGCATGGTCAGGTCGTCGAGATTCTTAAGCGACAGCTTTTTGCAGGAATGGAGGTATTCGTTGTCCGACAGCCGGACGGGACGTTGACGCACGTGCCGTGCTGGATGATGCAGGAGACGGCCTCCCGCCATGTTATTGGACTTGATCCGCTGCTGGCGTTGGCGCAGCTGCGCGATCTGCGTATCGAGGTCGACGCACTCCTAGTCTTTCTCCGATCCGACTCGAAGACGGAGAAAGGGCAGGAAGATGCGCAGCGTAACTTATCGGCCAAGAGACCTGTTCGAGGCGGAGGAACCGCCGGTGGCTCTATCGCCGGTTCAGAAAAGCCAGATGTTGCCGCTGCTGCAGGCGATGCTGATCGAGGTTTCCCGGGCGACAGCGATCGGGGAGGCGGATCGTGACGAAGATAACGCCTGAGCACCTGACTCGTGGTGCGTATATTTACATTCGTCAGTCGACCGCGGATCAGGTGTTGCACAACCACGAGAGCCGCCGCCGCCAGTATGGTCTTGCAGACCGTGCGCGACACCTTGGCTGGCAAGATGTCGTGGTGATCGACGACGATCTTGGCCGTTCGGGATCCGGCATCAACAGGCCTGGTTTTGAGCGCCTGCTGGCAGCGATTTGCGAAGGTCGAGTTGGTTCGGTCTTTGCCATCGAGGTGTCGCGGCTGGCACGCAACGGGCGTGACTGGCATACGCTGATTGAGTTCTGCGGCCTGGTCGGCACGATCATTGTGGATGAGGACGGCGTCTACGATCCGCGCCACCCGAATGATCGGCTGTTGCTCGGCATGAAGGGCACGATGAGCGAACTGGAGCTCTCGATCCTGCGGCAGCGCTCGCTGGAGGCTCTCAAGCAAAAAGCTCGTCGTGGTGAGCTCTTCCTCACGGTGGCTATCGGCTACCTCAAGGTTCGCCACAACAAAATCGACATTGATCCCGATGCCAGAGTGCGCGAAGCGATCGGGCTCGTGTTTAGGAAGTTTTCTGAATTCCAGAGCATTCGACAGGTTCATCTCTGGATAAGGCAGGAAGGCATTCTGTTGCCTGCGGTGAACTATACAGTCGATGACGGACGCAGCCTCGTTTGGAAGCTACCCGTCTACAACACGATCCATCATATCCTGACCAACCCGATTTATGCAGGGGCGTATGCATTTGGCCGGACCCATAGTCGAATCAGTATCGCCGATAGACGCAAGCGTGTGGTTCGTGGCTTTCGACGCGACCGTTGCGACTGGGAGGTCTTGATCACCGATCACCATGAGGGTTACCTCTCATGGGCGGAGTTTGAGAGGAACCAGCAGCTGATAGCCGATAATGCCAACAGCAAGGGCTTGATGGCACGAGGAGCCGTTCGGCGCGGCGAGACGCTGCTCGCGGGCCTTCTGCGCTGCGGCCATTGCGGGCGCAAGCTTCATGTCGCCTACGGCGGCACATCCGGAGAAGCAGGGCGTTATCATTGCCAGGGCGCGCACCTGAACCATGGTGGAGATCGATGCATCTCCTTCGGCAGCTTGCGCGTTGACCAGGCAGTCGGCATGGAAGTCTTGAAGCTGCTCAAGCCTTTGGGCGTGCAAGCCGCCTTGAACGCGGTTGCCGCCCGGACCGTGGAGGTGGCCGAGAAGCGCCGACAAATGGAGTTGGCGCTTCAGCAAGCCCGCTACGAGGCCAGTCATGCACGGCGCCAATACGATGCGGTGGATCCCGATAATCGCTTGGTTGCGAGCGAGCTCGAGCGGCGCTGGAACGAGACGCTGCTGGCGGTGCGCCACCTCGAAGTTCAGCTCGAGGAGAGCCCGACGCACAAGCAGGTGGAGCTGAGCAACGCGGAACGAGAGCGGCTCCTGCAATTGGGCGCTGACCTGGAATTGGCGTGGTCGCATCCAGCAGCGACGACCGCGACGCGCAAGCGGATTGTTCGAGCTGTGCTGCATGAGCTCGTCGTGCGCCTTGAGGAAGGGCACGTCGTTCTTGTCCTCCACTGGCAAGGTGGTGATCACACGCAACTGAGGGTCAAGAAGAACAGCCCCGGACTGCATCGTTGGACGCTTGATGAAGAGACCGGGGATCTGATCCGAGGACTGGCGCGGCTGTTGCCGGACAAGGCAATCGCATCCCTACTCAATCGCTCGGGAAAGGTCACCGGCCGGAATAATAGTTGGACGCAAAGCCGTGTCTGCACCTTCCGTAACCAGCATGACATCGCAGTTTATCGGGACGGTGAGCGTGCAGACCGCGGCGAACTGACGCTCGAGGAGTCCGCCTCAGCCCTTGGCGTTAGCCCGATGACCGTACTGCGAATGGTCAAGAGCGGCATTCTGGACGGCCACCATCTCTGCAAGGGGGCTCCCTGGGTGATAACGACGCAAAGCGTTGAGGATGCCAAGCTCCGTCCACTTCGACGCCCTGGGCTAACTCCGCTAACAGCAAATCCAAACCAAAATGTCTTGGACTTTCAATAATATAGCAAGGTGAGTATTATGCCGCGGGCTCGCTCGGGCCAAAGAGGAGGACCGTGCCACCGGTGCTGATCCATCCGTCGCCGCTGGCCAAGGCAGTGACGTGCGCGCGGCTGAGCATGGGCAGGGCGGCGAAGTCGATGCTGTCCAAGGTCTTGCCTGGCGGCAGCCGTGCCTCGGTGAGGTGTCGATGGATGCGTCGCTGAGATCGTTCGGCGAGTTCGAGTTCGGCCAGTGTCGCCAGCAGCCGCGCCGCAGGCCAGCCCTCTCGATCAGCGCGCTCGGTGAAGTCGGGCCAGAGGGCGGCGATCGTCGGCAGCCGCAATTCGTTCAGCAGCAGGGGCAGCCGGGCCGTATCGACCTTTATGGTGTCGCTGATGGTGTCGCTCATGCCGCAACGCCCATGGACGGGAGCAGCGCGTCGTAGCCGGCGACCGGCGGCAGGTTGACCACGATCTCAGGCATCGTCTCGGCGGTCGGTGCGAAGCGCGCGCGGAGCGCCAACAGATCGACGGTGAAGGTGGTGACTGAGACGTCTTCCGGCTCCTGACCCATCTGTTCGGTGAGGACTGCGGCGAGTTCGGCCTCACAACAGCGTTCATGCGCGAGGGCGAGAAGGGCCACCATGATCTTGCAAGCGGCCTGCGGATCGCCTGCGGCGATCAGCCTTTCCCAGGTCAATCGGTAGGCCGGGCGTGGGAACAGTGCATCGAGATAGACCAGATTGAGCAAAGCCATCGGCTTGCGGCGCAGGCTGTGGATGACATGGCGGTAGTCAACGACGTGACCGCGCCGCCCGTTGCCGTGGCTGCGGCCCCGGCGCAGCGTCAGCACCGGGCGGCTGTCGCCATGGAAGCATTCCAGCCGATCATCATACAACCGGACCCGTAGCCGGAAGCCGATTAACCGTGACGGCACGGTGTAGAAAACGCGGCGCAGAACGAAGCCGCTACTGGAGGTCACAAAGACCGTCGCCTCGTCATAATCCGAGGTGCGCTGCGACGGCAGTTCGCTGAGCGCCGCGCATTCCAGCCGCACCATCTTGGCGCGGCGGGCGTTACGGCGGCCGATGAAGTCGGCGATCCAGGCGCGATAGGCGCCCAGGCTCTCGAAGTCGCGGCTCCCGCGCAGCAGCAGAGCCTGGGCGATGGCCCGCTTGAGGTGGCCATGCTGGCTCTCGATGGCGCCGTTGGAGTAGAGCGCGCATTGCATATGGTGACGAGCATGGCGCGCAAGTTTTCACCGTTACCCATCCATTCCATCCTCTGCGAGGGCGGTCGTTCGATCTGCTTGCCGTGCGCAACAACTGGGGCGGAGACCGCGTGTCATATGCGGGTCCTGATGGGCGGTTGCGCACGCTGCCAGTCGAGTGGACCGATGTTCTCGAGATCGACCTCGTCATCACTGTCGGCGCCGGTCGCGCCTTGTTCCGGACGGACCGACTGCGCGAACTGCGCAGGCTCGTCGACGAGTGCTTGCGACAAAGGGAGGTGCCGCCATGTTAGGGGAATTATGTGCCATATGTCTTGATAATTATGTCATAACACTAGAGAATCTGTGTCCTAGCGGTCGCTTGGTTCAAGGAATATACGGCCGTGTGGCGAGACTATCCGCTGATAAGAAAGTGCGTTCCCTTGAACTATGGTTTCTTATTGCACATAATTATAGAGACACATTAGTAGCCACCTCTACGGAGACACCGGATGGCAACAGGTTCACGGCAGGGCGCGCACCGCCAGCAGGCTTTGGAGGCGCAGGGTGCCGCTCACCCGCATCCCGAGGCGGTAGAAGACCCGCTCTTCCGCGGCAGCGCGTTCTTCGATCCGAACGACCTGGCCCAGGTCAAATACGAGATGCTGCGCAGCGTGGAGAAGGACGGGCGGGCGGTTGTGGAGGCGGCAGAAGCCTTTGGGTTGTCTCGTCCGGTCTTCTATGTGACGCGAGAGATGTTCAACCGCGAGGGCTTGCCCGGGCTCTTGCCCCGGAAGCGCGGACCGAAGCATCCGCACAAGCTCACCGAGGAAAATCTCGCAGTCCTGGCGCAGGCCGTGCGCGAGGCCGAACATATGCCAAGCGGCGCGGAGTTGGCCACGCTGCTGGCCGAACGGTGCGGCATCAGCGCCCACCCCCGCAGCATCCTGCGACGATTGCTTCCGTATCTGAAGCGACAGGAAAAAAAACTGCGAGGCCCCTCGATGTGATCCCGCTCGATACCACGCAGTACACCGCGCAATACGAGTTGCTTCGCTCACAGATCATTGGATCCGCCGGCGACGCTCATCTATGCGGCGTCGGCCTTGGCTTGATGCTGCGAGAAGGGATGCCCGGATGGCTCAATGCCATTGGCGCCGTGATCCACGCATCCCTGGCCCGGCGGCCCACGGACAATCCGCCGCCGTCCCAGCAGCCGGCCGAATGCAGCGTCGCGTCGGTGTGGCCTTCCGGCGTGCAACGCCAGGACATGACGGCTCTCCTGACGAGCCTGATCCTCTCGACTCGTCGTGTTGAACGCTCCTCATCGAGAGAAGGATACCGGCCATGTCAATGAACAGTGAGGCTCATCAGAAGATCACGGCGGCGCACCTCTCGCGCATGGCATATCTGTACGTACGCCAGTCGACGCTGCGCCAAGTGTTCGAGAATACCGAGAGTACCCAGCGCCAGTACGGGTTGCGCGACCGCGCAGTCGCGCTCGGTTGGCCGTTCGATCGGATCGTCGTCATCGACAGCGACCTCGGGCAATCCGGCGCCAGCGCAGCCGACCGCGAGGGATTCCAGCGCCTTGTGACCGAAGTCAGTCTCGGCCGCGTCGGGATCGTGCTTGGATTGGAGGTATCCCGGCTCGCCCGCAACAACGCCGACTGGCATCGACTGCTCGAGCTTTGCGCGCTCGGCGATACACTCATTCTGGATGAAGACGGGCTGTACGATCCGGCCCACTTCAACGACCGTCTGCTGTTGGGGCTGAAGGGCACGATGAGTGAGGCCGAACTACATGTGCTCAAGGCGCGTCTTCGTGGCGGTATCTTGAGCCGCGCCCGCCGCGGCGAACTCAAGCAGATGGTCCCGGCCGGCTTCGTCCACGACGCCCGCGATTGCGTCATCCTGGATCCGGACGCCCAGGTGCAGGCGGCGGTGCGACTGTTCTTCGATACCTTCAGACGTACCGGCTCCTGCTTGGCGGTGGTCAAGGAGTTCCACGCGAAGGATCTGCTCTTCCCGCGCCGCCTGAGAAGCGGCGCACACAAGGGCGAGCTCATCTGGACGGAACTCCTGCATTGTCGCGCGCGACAGATCATCCACAACCCCCGCTATGCCGGCGCCTTCGTCTTCGGTCGCACCAAGAATCGCCGTTTGCCGAATGGCAAGTACTCCTCCCGGCAGGTCCCGACCGAGGAGTGGATCCTGTTGCGCGATACGCATCCGGGGTACATCAGCTGGGAGGAGCATCTGTCGAATCTCGATCGCGTGAAGGGCAATGCGCTAGCCTGGAGTTCGGAGCGGCACCACGGTCCTGCCCGTGAAGGTCCAGCCCTACTCCAGGGGCTCGTGATCTGCGGTGCTTGCGGGGAACGCATGTCGGTGCGCTATCACTCTCATCGCAACGCCGAGATACCGAGCTACTGGTGCGGCCGTCGCCCAATGCATCGAGGCGAGATCGGTCTGTGCCAAACGATACACGGTGGCGCACTCGACGCGGCGATCGGCGATATCATTATCGAGGCGATGACGCCGCTCTCGATCGAAGTGGCACTGGGTGTGCAGCAAGAACTCGCAAGCCGCCAGGAGGAAGCCGACCGGCTTCGCCGGCAACATGTGGAGCGGGCGAAGTACGAAGCCGAACTCGCGCAGCGGCGCTTCCTCAAGGTCGATCCCGACAACCGTTTGGTCGCTGACGTGCTGGAAGCGGATTGGAACGCGAAATTGCGGGCGGTCGCCGCCGCGCAAGAATCGTACGAGAAAGCTCGTGCTGCCGATGTCAATGTCGTCAATGGTACAGAGCGTGCGGAGCTGATGGCTCTCGCCAACGACTTCCCTCGCCTCTGGCGGGATCCGCGCACGCAGATGAAGGACAAGAAGCGTATGCTGCGCTTGTTGATCGAGGACGTGACGCTCACCAAGGGCGATGCGGTCCATGCAGACATCCGCTTCGTCGGCGGCGCGATGCGTTCGCTCGATCTGCCGCTGCCAAAATCATGTACCGTGTTGCGCACGACGGATGCTGCCGTGGTGCAGGAGATCGATCGACTGGTCGATACTTACACGGACAAAGAGATCGCCGATCTCCTCAATGAGCGAGGCGTGCGCACGGTGGTGACGACACCATGGACCGCTGCACGCATCGGGCGACTTCGCCATGTCTATCAGCTTACCGATCGGCGTACGCGCCTGATCGCGCAGGGCCTGCTCACCCCTGGGGATGTCGCGACCCGCTACGGTGTGGTGGTCTCCACCGTGCATCTCTGGCGCCGGCGGGGTCTGCTGCGGGCCCACCCTATCAACGATCGGGGCGACTTCCTCTACGAGATTCCGCCGGAGGACCTGCCGGCGAAGTTCGCTCACAAGCTCGAATATCAGGTCGATCCCGTGACTTCATCATCACGTAGCTGACGAGGTGCAATATGAGTCTGAGCCCTTCTCATGCGCCACCCCCGTGGTGTTGCGGGTCGGCGTCATGCCGTAATGGGCGCAGAAGGCTTCGTAGCGGCGGGTCTGATCGCGGCAGGCATCGGCATCGAGATTGCGGAAGGCAGCGGACAGGCTGTCGGACCTGTGCTCCATGGGCACGCCGCCCAGAGCCCACAAGGCGTTCTGAAGACCAACGGCCAGGGCGGTAAAGCTCTCGCCTCCGAGCACGGGCTCGGCGTGCTCCCAGGCAGAATAGGCCAGAACGAAGTGATAGAGCCGGTGATCGAGGGGCTGGCCGGCAATGCTGACGGCGACATCACCCATGGCGGTGAAGTCGGAGAGACCCTGCTGTCCGGGGATGTGGTTTTGCCGGAAGATCACCGCACGCTCGGCGCCATGCTCCGCCGACCAGGCCCGTACCCGCCGCTCCAGGCTCCGGCGCAGGCGATCCCAGTCGTAATCGGGATGGCGGCGCTGCATCTCTTCCAGCAAGGTGACCGCCCGCAGACCTGGCTCGGACGCGAGCATGGGGCGGATCTCGCTGTCCCAGAGTCCCTGGAAGGGATCGGCCGTCTTGCGCGTTCGGCGGCCGTCACCGGGCGGGGGTGATGGACGGCGATGCTCCGTCTCGATGCGGCGTCCGGTTCGTTCGCTGAAGCCCCCCTTGGCCGCAGCGATGGACTGGGAATGGTGATGACGGGATTCCATGAAAAGCCTCTTCTGCTGACGCGTGACGTGTCGCCCGGGCACTTCGGTTCCTCTCCTCGATCATCGAGGAGCCGATCTTGCCCGCACGCGCCGCAGCCTGCAGACGGGTTCAAATTCCACGTCGCCGGTTTGGCCAACCTACGGCCGGGCTACGCCCTGCCTACGGTCAGCCAAACCGGCCATCCGGTCGTGTCGCTGACCGGCCATCAGTCGTGTCGCGCGACAGCAAGCCTGCGAGGTGCGGGCGCGGGCCTGCTTCATGCCGCTATGGCCGGCGGCGCTGGCGCCGCTTTCCAGTTCCAGGGCAATAATTCACTCAGCGCATTTGCCTTCGTTGCGCCCGAGACCATCCGCTCCAGAACATCGGTCAGATAGGTCTGCGGGTCGAGATCGTGCAGTTTTGCCGTGTTGATGAGAGACGCCAGTATCGCCCAGCTTTCTGCT
>DAICYU010000125.1 GCA_027311485.1 Acetobacteraceae bacterium | reverse complement strand
GGAATCGGCAAATACTCCGACCAGCAACTGTTCCAGTTTCTCAAGACCGGCGTATCGCCGGGCATGGGTGTCGCCGCCGGTCCGATGGCAGAGACGATCCACGACAGCCTGAAGAAAATGACCGATGACGACATCCACGCCATCGTTGCCTACCTGAAATCGACCCCGGCCAAGTCCAGCTATCAACCGACGGAACGTACCGCCTACACCGGGCCGAACCCGGCGGGCCGGGAGACTTACCTGAACTATTGCGCATCCTGCCATCAGCTTGACGGCAAGGGCCTTCCCGGCGCGGTGCCATCCCTGGCCGGCAATGGCGCGGTCATGGCGAAGGGACCGGAGGATGTAATGCGCGTCGTCCTGGGCGGGATCGAGGCGCAGGGTGATCTTGCACCCATGCCGGCGGTGGGTGCCGGCATGACGGATCAGCAGATCGCGGACGTGGTGAACTACATCCGCCAATCCTGGGGCAACAAGGCGCCGCCCACCGCCGGGGCGCAATACGTGGCGAAGCTGCGGCCGAAAACCTTCACCGCGATGAACATCGGGCCGGATGGTCACTGCCCGACCGTCGTGCAGCCGCAACTGGCACCCGTTATCAATGACCCAAAGAGCGGCATCACCGCTGCCCTGCACGCGATGACCAATGAGAACGTGCTGCAGACGGCGCAGAGCCTGGTCGCGAAACTGAAATCGGCCGCACCGGGTGCGAAACGGTCGAATATCGTCAACAGCCTGACGATCGCCTACTGCCCGGTGATCGAGAGCGACAACGCCCTGTCCTGGGCCCAGAAGGTGGCGACGCTCGATAACTTCAGCGAGCGGGTTTATTCGGAGCTTGAGAGTCACGAGAAGGAGTAGCCGTATCCGCCGGCGCTTCGTCCTGCTGCACCCTCTCCCGGTCCCGCCGTTGGGACCGGCGGAGCTTGTGGAGTTCCCAGAACAGGAAGGCGAGCAGCACGAAGTCGCCCAGCGCCCACTCCCATTGGACGCCGCTGGGCCACTTCATCGCGGCATCCACTCCCGCCGTTCCATCTGCTCGAACAGGTCGATGGTCCAGCGGACCCGCTCCGCCAGTGCCCACCACGGTATGGCGGCGCCTGCCTGGGCCGGCCTCGGTGCTGCCTGCACCACCGCATCCACCAGAAATGCGCCTTCCGGTACGCAGGCACCGGCCAGGGGTTGCAGCGGCAGGATCATCCGCGGCAGCCCCGCCGCCAGCACCCGCGCCTTCCGCCGGCCGGGCACCACCGCTCGGCCGGACACCGAGTCCATGCCACGCCGAGCAACTTCGCGGCCGATTTCGGCGTAAAGCAGGCGGGCTGCGCCGATGCCCGGCCGGCAGGCCAGCGGCAGGCGGGTGATGCCCGCACCGGCCTGACGATAATGCAGGTCCGCCGCGTCCAGCAGACGAGCAATCACCCCGGCCAGGGCGGGGGAAAAGCCGGGATTAGCCAGGAACGCATCCGTATCGATCCCGGCGGCGTGCAGCCAGTCCAGCGGCAGATACAGCCGGCCGTTGCGTGCATCCTCGCCGACATCGCGAGCGATATTGGACAGCTGCATCGCCACCCCCAAATCGACCGCCGCGGCCATCCGGCCGGCGTCACGCACACCCATCAGCACCGCCATCATCGCGCCGACCGTCCCGGCCACCCGCACGGCATAGGCGCGGAGGTCGGACAGCGTTTGGTAACGCCGTCCCGTGGCATCCCAGGCGAACCCCTCCAGCAACGCTTCGGGCAACGCGCGCGGGATGGCGAAATCCCGGACGATCCAGGCCAGTCCGCGATCGGCGGGGATGGCGAGCGGTTGGCCCTCATAGGCCAGGTGCAATCGCTGCTGCAGCCATTCCAGGCTGCCGGTGCCGCTGTCGATCGCGTCGTCGGCCTCCCGGCAGAAGGCATACAGCGCCACCGCCGGTGCGCGAACCGCGCGAGGCAGCAGCTTCGCTGCCGCGTCGAAGCTTTTCGACCCGCCGCGCAGCGCGGAGCGGCAGGCCTCCTGGTCGCTGGCGTCGCGGTCAGAGGACAGAGGCATGCGGCACCACCCGATCCAGTACTTTGGCTGACGACAAAACCCCCGGCACCCCGGCCCCCGGATGCGTGCCGGCGCCGACCAGATAGAGGTTGGCGATATCCTCGCTGCGATTATGCGGGCGGAACCACGCGCTTTGCAGCAACACAGGCTCCAGCCCGAAGGCGGCGCCCTGCCAGGCCAGCAGCTGGTCCTGGAAGTCCAGCGGCGTCATGAGTTTCGAGCTGACGACGTGCCGTTCCAGGTCCGGCAGCACCGTCGCCGACAGATGCGCGGCGATCGCCTGACGATAGGGTTCGGCGGCGGTGCGCCAGTCCGTTGCGCCGGCCAGGTTGGGCACGGGCGACAGCACGTAGAACGCGTCACAGCCGGGCGGCGCCAGGGATGGATCGGTCGCGGTCGGACGATGCAGATACAGCGAGAAATCCTCCGACAGCACCTTGCGACCGAAAATGTCCCGCAGCAGGCCGCGATAGCGCGGGCCCAGCATGATCGTGTGATGGGGGACAGCCTCGTAGCGCCGGCTGGTGCCGAAGTACCAAAGGAACAGGCTCATGGAATACCGGGCCCGGTCCAGCTTGCGATCGGTCCAGCGGCGGCGTGTCTCCGGCGGCAGCAGCTTGCGGTATGTCCAGGCCGCGTCCGCGTTGGAAACGACGATGTCCGCGGCCATAGTCTCGCCGGACGCCAGCCGCACCCCATGCGCCTTGCCGTTGCTGACCAGGATCTGGTCCACCGTCGCGTTGCAGCGGATGACGTTGCCCTGGGACGCAACCAGGCCCGCCAGACCGCGCACGACCGCGCCGGTGCCGCCTATGGCGAAGTGCACACCCCAGCGGCGCTCCAGATACGGGATCAGCGTATAGATCGCGCTCGCGCTGAAAGGATTGCCGCCGATCAGCAGCGGATGGAAGCTGAAAACGACGCGCAGCCGCGGGTCCTTGATGAACTTGCTGACCACCGCGTACACGCTGCGATGGCCGCCCAGCCGCAGCAGGTCGGGCGCGATCCGGACCATATCCGCGACGGACGCGAACGGAACGTCGCCAAGCTGCTCGAACCCGATGCGGCAGGTCGTTTCACTCAGCCGCATGAACCGCTCGTAGCCCGCGACGTCGCCGGGCGACAGGCGCATGACCTCACGCCGCATGACCTCCGGATCGCCGGAGCAGTCGAAATGCGTCCCGTCGTTAAAGCGGATTCGGTAGAACGGCTCGATCGGCACCAGGCGCAGATCATCGTCCAGCCGCCGGCCGCACAGGTGCCAGAGTTCTTCCAGCAGGAACGGCGCGGTCAGGATCGTCGGGCCGGCGTCGAACGTGAAACCATCCTGGCGGAACACCGCCGCCCGGCCGCCTGGTTCGGCAAGCCTTTCCAGCACCGTGACACGATAGCCCCGGGCGCCGAGGCGGATGGCGGCGGCCAATCCGCCGAAACCCGCGCCGATGACGACCGCGTGGGGACATGCGGTTTTCGGTTCGGCGGGGAACGGGCTGCTTGTCAACCAATCCATACGGCAAGTGTAAACATGGATTGACAGGGATGAATAGGGGGAATTGCTACCCCTTCCAGCGGTTGCGCATATCCATGATGTGCGCGACGAGCGAGCCCGCCAGCGCTGCTGGAACCCACGGCCACGCCGCCCCTGCCAATGCGGCCCGCAGCGCCAGCATCAGGAATACGCCCGGCAGCAGCAGCAGCAGGACATCGGCCGCGGCTTGCGCTCCCGTGCGCCGGCGGTCGGGCAGGGCTCGCGTCGTCTCGGCGCGGTTCGGCACGGCGGGCTCCGGTCGGGCGCGCCGCCTCCACAAGATCCGGGCGCTTCGCCTCCACCAAATCAGGCCGGCCGCCTCGAGCACGGTGAACACCAGCACCAGGTCGATCAGGTGCGGCGACGACAGCAACGTGGCCGCGGTCATGATTGCTCCGGCGGCCGCGGACCCTCATGCCGCGGACCCTCATCCGGCGTGTCATGCGCCACTGCCTGCCTGATGATGCGAACGATTTCCTCCGGCCGTTCCTCATGCGCCAGGTGGCCGAGGCCGGGCAGCGCGATGATCTCGGCTGTCGGCACCGCAGCGCGCACGCGATAGGCTTCGGCGGGCGGCACCATCCCGTCGCTTCTGCCCACCACCAGGATCAGGCGGGCCGCCAGCCGCGGCAGTTCACGCAGCAGCGGGCGCAGGTCCCAGTTCGCCATCAGCGCCAGCGCGCCGTGCACATGGCCGGGGTTTGCGGTCAGCCGGCCGTAATAGCGCACGCCCTCCGCATCGATGTGGGAGCCGGTCGAGCGCAGCAGCCGCTCCACCGACGGGCGTGACCCGACGAACGTGCTGAACGCGGCGGCGGTCAGCCGCGAACTTGCCAGGAAGCGGGCGACGGGGGCAAAGATGTCATGGGTCATGCCCGGGAAGGGCAGCAGCGCGCCGTTCAGGCTGACGATCGTGGCGGGCGCGATGCTGCCATCCAGCGTCATCCGGATGGCGACGGCGGCGCCGGCGGAATGGCCCGCGGCCAGCACCGGCCGAAGCCCAAGCGTCTGCAACAGCGCCGCGATCCCGCTTGCGACTCCCGGCAGCGAGTAGCCGGATGCATGTGCCGGTTCGGCGGTGAACCCGTGTCCCGGCAGGTCGGGCGCGACGACCGTGAAATGCGCCGCCAGCATCGGCGCGAGGGCCCGGAACGAATGCGTCGCCGCGCCGGTGCCGTGGATCAGCAGCACCACCGGGCCTTCGCCCATCACCTGCACGTGCCAGCGCAGCCCGCCGGCAGTGACGAAGCGGCTGAAGGCGCGGTTCGGCCAGTCCCGGCCATCGCGGTCCCAGTTAAGCCGCGCGGTCACGCCGCGGACGCGGCACGGACCGCGCGCGACAGGGCGCCGGCCTCGGCATACGGAAGCGGCACGTAGCGCGCCCGCATCGCCTCGGCCAGCCGGTGGGCGAACGGGTTCGGGCGTGGCGAGGTGTCCACCAGCAGCGCGGCAATGCCCGACCGTCCGATGGCGCGCGCCGCTTCCAGCGCGTCGGCTTCGGCCGCCGGGCGGCCAGCGGCGGCGCCTCCGGCATCCCGGGCGCCGTTGAGGCGGGCGACATTGGCGCGGGCATCCGTCAGCACCGCGATCACCGGCGTGCGGCCGGCTCGGCGGACACTGTCGGCAAGGCGTCCGGCGGCCTCGATGCCGGCGGCCAGCGGCGTGGCGCCACCGCCAGGCAGGGCGGCCAGGCTGCGCTTGGCCCGCAGCAGCGATCCGGTGGGCGGCAGCAGCAAGGCGGCGTCCTGACCGCGGAACGCGATCAGCGCGACCTGATCCCGCCGGACATAGCAATCGGCCAGCAGCAGTTCGACGGCGCCCTTTGCCTCGGCCAGCCGGTGCATGGCGGCGGAGCCCGAGGCATCGACGGCGAACACCGTGGTGGTTCCCAGGCGTTGGCGGAAGCGGATGATGCGAAAATCCTCCCGCCGGACCTCGAAGCGGTCCGCGCGTTGGCGCAGGGCTTGCCACGGGGCGGCGGCTTTCAGGGTTTCCAGCAGGTGCAGGCGGGCGCCGTTGCGGGGTTCACCCTGGCGAATGCCGACAGGGCGGCCACGTTTCAGCGACATCTGGATCTGTCCGGCCCGCCCCGGTGAGCGGGCCTGTCCCCGCCCGGATTCGGCCTGCATGAGGCGGGCCAGAAGATCGAGCGGCAGGGCAGCCCTGGCGGCCTCCAGCACCACATCGGACAAGGGCTGATCGGGCAGTGTCTGATCGGGTCCGGTTTGGTCGGACTGGGTCTGCTCGGGCTGGGGTTGTGGATCGTCGGCCGGCGGTTCTTCCGGCGGCGGTGGCGGGGGGGAGTCCTCGGCCTCGGGCGGCGCCGGGATTTGCCTGGCGCGCGGGGCGAGAACGAGACGGGCGGCGATGGTGAGGTCGGCCTCAGCGATATCCTTGCGGCCGGCTTGCGCCGCGGCGGCACGGGCGGCGCGCAGGGCCAGCATCGGCGCCCGCAGCGATGGTATGCCGAGCGTGGCGGCGACGTGGCAAAGGGTTTCGATGGCATGATCGGGTTGGATGGTGGCGGTATCGGTCGCCAACCGATCCGGCGGCTCCGCCATATCCCGCAGCGACACGCGGGTCAGGTCCAGGTGGAACGCCAGGCGGTCCAGCAGCGCATCCGGTGGGTGTTCCTCCGGCTCGCACCCTTCATCCAGCGCGACGATGCCGAAGCGGGACGGCTCGACCCGCGATAGCCCGTCGCGTTGCAGCAGGATGACGCCGTCGTCCAAGGCGGCGCGCAGCCGCACCGCCAAAGCCGCATCCACCCGCTCCGCCATCGCCAGCACAACCACACCGCCGTCCGCCTCGGTCAGCAGTCCCGGCTGCGCGACGGGCTTGCCGGCCCGCAGCGTCGCCGGCAGGTCCAGGCCGCCCAGCAGCCGGTCGTCGCCGATATGCAGCGGCAGGTGGCGGACAGGCGTGCCGTGCGGCAGGCTCTGCCGCATCCGCCGCAGAAAACTGTCGCGCACCGGCCCGGCGCCGGCCCGCAGCGCAATGCCGCCCAGCGCGGCAGGATCGGCGGCGAACAGAGCCAAGGCCTGCAACGCGTCGGCCCAGGCGGCTGCCCCGCTCATGCGCCGAACAACTCCTCCATCGCCCGGGCGACGCGCGTGCTGGCGACGGCCTCATCCAGCGGATTGCGCCGCAGTCGATGGGACAGCACCATCGGCGCAACCTGCTGCAGGTGCGCGTCCGCGGCCGCGGCGTCGCCCCCCAGCGCGGCCAACGCGCGGGCGGCACGGATCAGCGTCAGTTCGCCGCGCAAGCCGTCGGTGCCAAGCGCCATGCACAGGCGGGCGGCGCGTTCCAGGATGGCATCCGATACCGTCACCGCGGGAAGCTGCGTCCGTGCCGCGGTGATCTGCCTGCGAAGCTTGTCCTGCGCACGCCGCCAGGTTTCGGCGAAACCGTCGGGATCGCGATCGAACATGTCGCGGCGGCGGATCACCTCGATCCGTGTCGGCAGGTCGGTGGGTGTCCTGACCTCGACCGACAGGCCGAAGCGGTCAATCAGTTGCGGGCGAAGCTCGCCTTCCTCCGGGTTGCCGCTGCCGATCAGCACGAAGCGGGCCGGGTGCCGGATGCTCAGCCCCTCCCGTTCGACCACGTTTTCGCCGGAGGCTGCGACATCCAGCAGCAGATCGACCAGATGATCCTCCAGCAGGTTCACCTCATCGATGTAGAGGAAACCGCGATTGGCCCGCGCCAGCAGTCCGGGTTCGAACACCTTCGCGCCGGCGAGGGCGCGTTCCAGATCGAGGGCGCCGACAATGCGGTCCTCGGTGGCGCCCAGCGGCAGGTCAACGACGGGAACCGGCGCGGTGACAGCCTTGCCCTTGCCGGCACTGCGGCAGTCCGCGCACCAGGCGTCGGGGCTGGCCGGATCGCACTGATAGCGGCATCCCTGCATGACCTTCATCGGCGGCAGCAGCGCGGCGAGGGCGCGGACCGTGGTGGATTTGCCCGTCCCGCGGTCGCCGAACACCAGGACGCCACCGATGCCCTGATCGACCGCCGCGATCAGCATGGCACGCTTCATGTCTTCCTGCCCGACGATTGCCGCGAACGGGTAAACCGGGCGGGTCATTGCCGCACCCCGCCGCTGCGGCAGGCCGGGACCGGCCCTCGCACGAGGGGCACTACCACTGGCACGCCCACGGGGAGCACCTCGCCATGGTCAGGTTCGACCCGCATCGTTACCGGTTGGACCATGGGCACATCCTCGGTGGCACGGGTCGCGATGAGACGCCAACGGGTTCGAAGCGACGGCGGCGAACCCGGACCAATCTTCGATCCACATCCGCTGGACGTCAAGCGCGGTTGTCACCTCGGCCGTTGTATGGCGGCATGGGTGTCACCTTAGCCTGACACTACTCCTGTGCGCCTTTCGACGCGTGCCAGACCAGATAGCCCAGTTTCTCGGCGGTTCGGGACACCGATCGCTGAATCGCCTCCAGCATGTCGGGCATCTGCGCCGGATCGACCCCGTCGGCGATTTCCAGCGCTGCGAGCTGCGCATTCTCGACGACCACGGACAGGATGTTGCGAAATATCAGGTCGGCCTGCGAATCGAAGCGTCCCATCATCGGCCGGCGCTGTTCGATGACGCTGGCCTGGAAGCGCTTCCGTGCCGCCTCGGCGGCCTTGCGCTCGGTCAGGTCGGTGAACATGAGGACAAACCCGAGCAGCCGCGCGCGCGGGACGAAGACCGGGTCCGCCCGCACCAGCAGCGGCATGGCGCCGCCGTTCCCGCGCTCCAGCACGACCTCGCCGCGCCAGCCGCGCTGGCTGCGCACCAGATCGCGCAGGCCGCGCAGTGCCTCCTCCGATCCGGCAAACAGCGTCAGCAGGTCTGACACCGAGGCGGGCCGCTTCGTCCGCGGCGGCAGCAGGGCATCGAACGCCGAGTTGATCTGCAGGATCGTGCCGTCCGCGTCGGCGGTGACAACCGGGTTGTCCGAAAGCTGCAACTGCCGCCGCACCTGATTGAGCTGGTCTTCCGCGATGAGCGACCGCACGGCGCGGAACTGGATCACCACGTCCGTCACCGTCTCGCCGATCAATCGCGCGGCGGTAAGGTCCGCGGGACCCCAGGGATCTGCGGTGCTTTCCACCACCTGGTGCCATTGCGCGAAGGACCGCCGTGGCGACAGGGTCAGCGGGTCGTTACCGACCAGATGCGGCTCGAACGGATTGCCACCCCAGGTGACGGTCCGGACACGCTCCGGGCGGAGCCAGACCAGATACTCGCCGGGAACGGTTGAAATCGGCACGGCCAGCAAGCCGCTGGCAATCGGGGTCAACGCCGCGAGGCTCGGCTCCTCCTTCCCCAGGGCGCTGGTCGCCACCGGCTGCCCACGCTCCTGCGCGTCGAGCCACGCCCCGATCTCCCGCAACGCCGCCGTGCTCGGCACG
>DAICYU010000124.1 GCA_027311485.1 Acetobacteraceae bacterium | reverse complement strand
GGGCAAACAGATGCTCGGGGCACTTCAGCACCCAACGCGATTCCCGGCCGTCCTGGTGCTGCAGGAACTGCAGGAACCGCTTGTGGAACCGGTAGGCGGGCAGGTGATGCGCGACATCGGCATCGAGCCAGGCGCGATAAGACGGGATGTGATACGTGGTGTCAAAGCGCAGGCTGCGGAAGACATGGGCGGTGATCTCGCTGCATTCCTGCGGCGAGGTCGCGTTCAGCGGGTGCAGCGCGGGAAACTCCGGGGCGAGCCACGCAAACGCCTTCAATTGCTTGTCGACACGCGCAATCCGCTGTTCACGGCTGCCAGCGGACGGTGAAGGGAAGATTGTTTCCCATACCGCGGGTGCCCGATTGGCCGGATCGGTCACCATGAGGCGATGCAGGAACGTCGTGCCACTGCGCGGCAGACCGGTGATGAAAATCGGCTGCCGGATCGGTGCCGTTGCGATATCAGGCTGTCGCGAAAACGCATCCTGGATCAATAGCAGGTTCGACAGGAAGCGGACGACATCCCAGCGCGTTGCGCTGCGGCCAACGACGCTCAGGTGTGATTCGGTCGAGAGAGCATGCAGCAAGCGCGTAAGGGGACCGACGAAGCTCGATTCGCCAAAATCGTTCAATCCACTCTGGCGGCGTGCAATCCGGATCAGCGAGTCCGGGTCTATCGGCCGCCCCAGCAGGCCCAGCATGCCCGCAAGGGTGTCTGTCAGACGAAGGGCTTTGGTCGTAATCGTCAATCTGCGGACTCCAACAAGCCACAAGTCGTCCTTTAACAACCCCAATGAAGTAGGGTTGTCTACACCGCGCCGCATGTCACGTATGCGTGAGCCAATTCTCTCTCGAAAGCATTCGTCCGAATGCATGGTGGATATGTATCTGGATGATCGCGGGTGTCCGCCCAACATGTGTTGGCAGCACCGTGATGCTTCCGTGAACAGAGGATTTGCGTATGCGTGGATTTTCGTATGGACGGCGCGGCCTTATCGCCGCGACCGCCGCCGTTGCGATTGGCTCTGTCTTGCCGGCGCGGGCCGCCGATGACCAGGCGGTGATCGCGCCGATCCAGCGGCTGGTTGACGGATTGTTGCAGATCATGAAGGCCGGTCAGCAGACGCCCTTCCAGCAGCGCTTCGACACCCTAGGCCCAATCATCGACCAGACGTTCGACTTGCCGCACATTCTGCAGGCGTCGGTCGGGCTGACATGGGCCAACATGCCGCAGGATCAGAAAACGATGCTGGAGCGGGCGTTTCGCCGCTACACTATCGCATCCTACGTCAACAGCTTCGACTCGTTCGATGGCCAGCGTTTCGACATCTCACCGCAGACACGCGCAGTGGGAAACGGTGAGCAGGTCGTGCGTACCAAGATCATCCCGCGCTCCGGCGGCGGACACCAATTGGACTATGTCATGCATCAGGTCGGTGGTTCCTGGCGCGTGATGGATGTGCTGGCGGACGGCTCGATCAGCCGAGTGGCGGTGCAGCGGTCGGATTTCCGCCATTTGCTGACCCGCGGCGGGCCGCAGGCTCTCGCCGAGAGCCTGCGCACCAAGTCGGCCGATCTGTCGGAAGGCGCCGGTTAGACCGTGGCGACCGGTGTAGCCGGAGAGCCGACCGCTCCCGGCAGCCGCAGCGGCGGTGCCGTCAGCAGGAACCGGTTGCGTCCATTGGCACGAAGCCAGTCGGCGAGTTCGGTCAGGTACCACATCTCACCCAGGTAGCATCCTAGCTTGAACAGGCAGTGAGCATGCAGTGGCAGGGTGGCGCAGTGGTCATCCAGGCACGGGCGCGCTGGAGCGGCCTCGACCGCATAGTTGTCGGCCAGCAGCGCCACGGCGCCACTGTCGGTGACCCATTGCTGCAACCGCTCATCGCGCCCGTCGAAGGCCGACGTGGTGGAGAACAGCACCTTAGGGTCCGGCTGCTTGTTCATCTCCAGCAGCAGCTGCGCGAAGCCGGTGCGGATGCAGACAAAATCGCCGGGTTCGATGACGACCTTGTCCTTATCGAGGACCATCATCAGGTCCTCGTAGCCGACGACCTTCCCCGAGCGGCCGAAATGCGCCTGCAGGTCGATCATCACCGCGCGGCCCTGCACGCAGGCGACGGCCATGTTCTCGACGCCGAGCCGCCGGGCGCCTGGGGTTTGGTTGGTCGGGGTCTGGTTGCCCTTGGCGTCGTATAGTACCGGGCCGATGATGTCCTGGCCGGCGCGGTAACCGTTGTAGAAGCAGTCCTCGGGAATGCCGTCGCCGTCAGCGTCGAACATCTGCCCAACATGCGCCAGGCTGTCCCACTGCGTCGAGTATTGCAGGGTCAGCACGACCTGATCGTCGCAGACGATGTCAAGCGCTGTCGGATCGTCGCAGCGCAGCGGGTAGTTCATGTTGGGCTTGCCGTTCCGCTCGGTCGGTTTCAGCACCGGCGGATGGCGGCGCGGATTGATGATGTTGCCGCCGGGATAGTCGAGCGGCAGCGACAGGCAGAACGTCCTGCCCGTTTTCACCTCGGCGATGCCTTGCAGCACCTTTTCGGGCGTAACGAGATTGAGACGGCCAAGTTGATCGTCGGGGCCGAAATCGCCCCAGGTGGAGCCTTCGGGACGGCGCTTCCAGCGCGGGTTGTCTGCCATGTACGGTTTCCCTCCTCAGCGCGACCCCTGCGGGGTAACGTTGCAATGAAGTGTGCGGCTGCAGGTAGCCGAGATCAATCCGAGCCCATAGGCCCTGGACGCGTGCCGGGGCGCTCAGTGCCGCCCCGCCCTGGCGCGCGCCCGGCTGCCGGCTGCTTCAGGCCGCCAGTTGCTCCACCGTGACGCTGTCGCCGGCCACTGTCGTGCGGCGCATATCCCGCACCTGCGATTCATCGAAGCGGCGCACCCGATGCATGGTGGTGCGGTTGTCCCACATCACCAGGTCGTACTGCTGCCACTTGTGCGCGTAGGTAAAGCGCGGCTGTGTCGCATGCTCGGTCAGGTCACGGATGAACGCCCGTGCCTCCGGCATCGGCCAGCCGACGATGGTGCCGATATGCGACGACAGATACAGCGACTTGCGCCCCGTCACCGGATGCGTGCGCACCAGCCGTTGGCGCACCGGTGTGAACATTTTCTTTTCTTCGTCGGACAGTTCAGTGAAGCCGAGCGTGCCGCGCGAGTAGATCAGCGAATGCTCGCAGACCAGGTCCTCGATTTCGGCTTTGGTGGCGTCATCGAGCGCATCGTACGCGGCACGCATGTCGGCGAATTCCGTGTTACCGCCTTTACTGACCACGGTCCGCGCAGACAGCAATGAATACTTCGCCGGAATTGCCCGGAAGGAGCTGTCCGAGTGCCAGAGCTGATTTCCCAGGTTGAAAAGACGACGCCGGTCCTCCCGCCCCAGCGGCTGCTGATCGGCGCCGACATTCGATACGTCCGCCATGTGCGGATTGAGCCGCCGTTCGGCCGCCTTGGTGACGTTGCCGCCGGCGGTGTTTTCCAGCGCGCCGAAATTCTGGCTGAACGCCATCTGCTGTTCGTCGGTAAAACGCTGGCCGTGGTAAACCAGCACTGCATACCGGTCCATGCCGGCTTCCAACGCGGCGGCCTGTGCCCCGGTCAGGGGTTGCGTGATGTCGATGCCCGACACATCGCCCACGAAACCCGGAGTCAGTTCGGTGATCGTGATATTCATGGCAGTTCCTCTCCTCAGGCGGCTGCAGGGATTTGTTCGACTGTCATCCCCGTGCCTTTGATCGATGTGCGGCGCAGGTCGCGCACATCCTGCAAATCGCGATAACGGCGTGCGCGGTGCATGGTGGTGCGGTTGTCCCACATCACCAGGTCGTTCACCCGCCAGCGGTGGGCGTGGGTGAATTGCGGCTGGGTCGCGTGCTCGGTCAGGTCGCGGATGAAGGCGCGTGCCTCCGGCACCGGCCAGCCGACGATACCACCGATATGCGCCGACAGGTACAGCGACTTGCGGCCGGTCGCCGGATGCGTGCGCACCAGACGATGCCGGACCGGACGGATCTTGTCGTCGTTGCCGACGCCGTAATCGGCAAAGCCGAGTTCGGCGCGGGAGAAAGCGATCGAATGCTCGGTGATCAGATCTTCGATCGCGGTCTTCGTCCGCTCATTCAGCGCATCGTAGGCGGCGCGCATGTCGGCGAATTCGGTGTTGCCGCCAGCGCTTGGGACCACACGGGCCGACAGCAGCGAGTAGCCGGCGCCCGTGGCACGGAACGATGCGTCGGAGTGCCACAGGCGATTGCCCAGCGCGTACATGCGGCGGTTGTCGTCACGCGCACGGAGGCGGCCGGCGGCATCGAGGTTGGAGATGTCGCCCATCTCCACCGGCTTCAGCCTGCGGTCGGCGGGGTTGGACATTTGCGCGATCAGGGTTGCTTCCAGTTCACCAAAGTTGCGGCTGAAAGCACATTGCTGCTCATCCGTCAGCGGCTGGTCGCGGAATACCAGCACGGCGTAGCGGTCCATGCCGGCTTCGATGGCGGCGACCTGATCGGCGGTCAGGGGCGCACTGATGTCGATGCCGCTGGCCTCGGCGACGAATCCCGGATTGATCGCAACCAGATGCATGGCTCAGGCCGCCTGCTGCTGCGGCGCGGTCAGGCTGTCGCCGCGGATGGTGGTGCGGCGCATGTCACGCACGTCCGTCAGATCGTCGTAGCGACGGGCGCGGTGCATGGTGGTGCGGTTGTCCCAGATCACCAGATCCCAGGGACGCCAGACATGGGCATGGACAAACTGACGCTGCGTCGCGTGCTCCGTCAGGTCGCGGATGAAAGCGCGGGCCTCCGGCACCGGCCAGCCGACGATGGTGCCGATATGCGCGGACAAATAGAGTGACTTGCGGCCGGTGACCGGATGCGTGCGCACCAGCCGGTGTCGCACCGGGCGCAGCTTGTCCTGATTGTGGACGCCGTAGTCCTCACGCGGGAAACCGATAACCTCCCGCGAGTAGGCGTTGGAGTGTTCGGTGATCAGGTCTTCGATCTCGGCCTTGGTGCCGCTGTCAAGCGCGTCGTAGGCCGCGCGCATATCGGCGAATTCGGTGTTGCCGCCGCGGCCTGGGACAACGCGCGCGGACAGCAGCGAGTATTTCGCCGGAATGGCGCGGAAGGACGCGTCCGAATGCCAAAGCCGGTTGCCCAGGGCGTTCAGGCGGACCTTGTCGTCCGCGGTGCGCATGCGGTTATCGCGGTCGAGGTTGGAAATATCGGCGAGTTCCAGCTTCAGCCGACGGTCTTCCGGTTTCGCCATCTCACCGCCCAGCGCGGCTTCGAGTTCGCCGAAGCGGCGGCTGAAGCGCAGCTGGCCGTCGTCGTCGAAACGCTGGTCGTGGAACACCAGGACGGCGTATTCGTCCATGCCGGCCTCAATGTCGGCGATCTGATCCGCCGTCAGGTGACCGGTCAGGTCGATGCCGGTGACCTCCCCGGCGAAGCGGCCGGAGTCGTTATGTGTCAGGGGCTTGATGTGCACCTGCGTTCCTCCCGTGCGGGCTTACCGGGGAGTATAGTGCCAGTCCTGCGCGTATTGCCAATCGTGGCAGCCCTTGGGTGGCCCGGGGAGAGCGGTCAGGGATGAATCTGGTGCTGTCATCGCGGCGGATGGCGGCGGCGCATGACAGTGCCGGGCGTCGTCGATTGGTACAGCGACTGAAAGGCCGCGCCCGCATTGCGTCCGCGGCGAGCGGCCCTGGAGACTTAACCGCGGGCGCGCATCAGGCGGGCCCGGTCGCGCTGCCAGTCGCGTTCCTTGATCGATTCGCGCTTATCCTGCTTCTTCTTGCCCTCGCCAATTCCGAGCAGCACCTTGGCCACGCCGCGTTCATTGAAGTGGATCTGCAGCGGCACCAGCGTGGCGCCCTGGCGTGTCACCGCACCCAGAAGCTGGTCGATCTGCTTCTTCTTCAGCAGCAGCTTGCGCGGCGCGCGGGGTTCGAAGCGTGACAGCACGCCGCCCTGGTATTCGGGGATATAGACGTTGAACAGGTACATCTCCCCTTCCCGCTCACCCGCCCACGCGTCGGTCAAGGTGGCCCTGCCGCTGCGCAGCGACTTCACCTCGGGGCCTTTCAGCACCATGCCCGCCTCCACGGTATCCTTGATCGCGTAGTCGAACCGGGCTTTCCGGTTCTGGGCGGCGATCCCGTGGGAGATCAGGCCTTTCTTCTTTGTCTCAGCCATGTCCGTCCATATGGGGCGAGAGGATCGATCGCACGAGGGGCTGTCATCGGCCGGACCATCGCCGACCGACGGTTCGATCTGCCGGCCCTTGCGCCGGTGCCACCGATGAACGGTGGGCCGGCGCCGACCGCGGTGATACCTTTACCGCGGCCTGCGACCGGCCGTCGTGTCCTTCAGTTCAGCAGGCCAACCCCGGTCATGGCCGCCTTCACGCGGGCGCGGGTCGGTTCCATCAGCGGCGCCAGCGGCAACCGGCACCGCTCACTGGTCTTGCCCAGCAGCGAGGCCGCGTATTTCACCGGGCCGGGGCTGGTTTCGGCGAACAGGGCGTCGTGCAGCGGCACCAGCCGGCTCTGGATCGCCATGGCGTCGGCCAGGCGTCCTTCCATCCAGGCTGTCTGCATGTCGCTGCACAGGCGCGGTGCGATGTTCGCCGTGACGCTGATGCATCCAACGCCGCCAGCTGCGTTGAACGACAGCGCGGTGTGATCCTCACCCGAAAGCTGGCAGAAATCCTCGCCACAGGCGCGGCTTGTGTGCAGCGGCCGGGTCAGGTTGGCGGTCGCATCCTTCACGCCGATGATGTTCCGGTGCTTCGCCAGCCGAGCCATCGTTTCGACGCTCATGTCCACGACGCTGCGCGGCGGGATGTTGTAGATGATGATCGGCAGGTCGACGGCGTCGGCGATGGCCGAGAAATGCAGGAACATCCCCTCCTGCGTCGGCTTGTTATAGTACGGCGTGACGATCAGCGCCGCATCCGCGCCGGCTTCCTTCGCGTGCCGCGTCAGGGCAATTGCTTCCTCGGTGCTGTTCGATCCGGCGCCGGCGATGACCGGCACGCGCCCCTTGGCAACGTCGATGGCGATTTCGACGACACGCCGATGCTCATGATGCGAGAGGGTGGGGCTTTCGCCGGTCGTGCCGACCGGTACGATCCCGTGGGTGCCTTCCTTGATCTGCCAGTCCACGAATTCGGCATAGGCTTTCTCATCGACGGACCCGTCTTCCCGCATGGGCGTGATCAACGCGACGAGCGATCCCTTGAACATATCCCCTCTCCCGGCCGGAGCTTGCTATGGAAAGGAGGCAAGCTAGGCGCGTGAAGGATGCGCCGCAAGCAGGGTGATGCCCGTTCAGGAGGGAACGAAACGATTCTTCAATCGCAACAGCGCAGGCGCTACAAGACCCACATGCGTTTGCACCTCCGTCTGATTATGTCCGGCCTGATGATGTCCGGCTTAGCCCTGTTGCTGGCCGCGCCCGTCTGCGCACAAAACCTGCACGATCCGGCGCAGAACCCGCTGACCGCGGTACACGCCGATCAATGGGCCGATGCGCAGGCCGCCGCCGCCCGCTTCGCCGACCCGGTGGCGGAAAAGCTGGTCCAGTACCTGCGCCTCCGCGCGCCCGGTGCCGCCACGGCGTCCGAGATCGCCGGCTTCATGCAGCGCAACCCGGACTGGCCAGCGCAGGCGATGCTGGAGCGGCGCCGGCAGGAAGCCATTGCCACCGATCCCGACGACGCATCGGTCCTGGCGCAATGCACACCCACTCCCACTCTGGCGGCAGCGATCCTGCGCTGCGCCGAAGCGACCGCGAATGCCGGCCACACGGCCGAGGCCAACGCGCTCGCGCGGCAGGCCTGGGTCAACGCCATCGACAGCGCCAGCGCCGAAACCGCCTTCATCCACCGCTGGGGCGGTATCGCCTCCGCCGATGATCAGTGGGCGCGCTTCCAGCGCCTGGCCTGGACCGACACTGCCGGCGCCGCACGCCAGATCGCCCGGCTCGCCCATAATCACCATACCGCCGCCGAGGCGCATCTGGCGGCCAGGCGCGCCGATCCGCAGACCGAGGCGCTGGTCGCCACCCTGTCCCCGACGGAGCAGGCCGATCCGGGCCTGTTCCTGGACCGGGTTCGCGCCATGCGCCGCACCGACCATGACGCCGACGCACTCGCCCTGTGGCTGAAGCAAGGCGAACAGGCCCAGGCGGCAGTCCGGGCGGCAGCTCCGGCGCACCTCGCCGCCTTCGGGGCGGAGCGGGCGGTGCTGGCGCGCAAGCTGCTGCACGACGGCAATGCCGCCGGCGCCTTCGCCCTGATGGCCGCGCATGGGCAGACGGCGGATGCGCCGCGGGCGGAAGCCGATTTCCTGGCCGGCTTCATTGCCCTGCGGGTGTTGCACGATCCCGCCAGGGCTGAGCCGTTCTTTCAGGAACTTGCCAAGTCCCGAGCGGCGATCACCCAGGCCCGCGCGCATTACTGGCTGGCACGCACGCTGCTCGCCCGTGGCAAGAACCCGAAGCCGGAATTCGCCCGTGCCGCCGCCTGGCCGACGACATTCTACGGGCAGCTCGGCTTCCTGGCGCAGGGCCACTCCCAGGCCGACCTGATCGGCACCATCCGCAAGTTGCGCGGGCCGACCTGGACCGAGGATGCCGCCTTGACGTTCACCGGGCATGAGGTGTTGCGCGCCGCGGCCTGGCTGATCGCCTGGGGCGACCCGCAACGCGCCCGCGTCTTTCTGATCCGCATGGACGAACTCGCCCCGGTCCCGGCCGAACGCGCCTTGACAGCCAGCTTCGCGTTGCATGCCGGCATGCCCGACGGCGCGGTGTTCATCGCGCGGCGCATGGGGCGCGACGGCGTGATGCTGCCGCATCTCGGATGGCCCACACCCTACAACCCGCCGACACCGCCGGACCCAGCATTTTCCTTGGGTATCATGCGGCAGGAAAGCAGCTTTGAAACCGGCGCGGTCAGCCCCTCCGGCGCGCGCGGGCTGATG
>DAICYU010000123.1 GCA_027311485.1 Acetobacteraceae bacterium | reverse complement strand
CATGACAAAAACCAATCCCCTCGCCCAGAGCAACTACCTGCCGGTCCGCGACGACTGGCTCGCCCGCCGGACGGAGCCGATCCTGGAGCCTGCGTTGCCGATCGTCGATCCTCACCACCATCTGTGGGAACGCTCGGACTGGGTTTACATGCTTGACGATCTGCTGGCCGACATCAACAGCGGCCACAACATCGTCGCCACGGTCTTCGTCCAATGCCGCGCGATGCACCGCGCCAGTGGCCCGGAGGCGTTTCGCCCGGTCGGTGAAACCGAATTCGTCAATGGCGTCGCTGCCATGAGCGCATCCGGAGGCTACGGCCCGGCCAAGATCTGTCACGGCATCGTTGGACACGTCGATCTGCGCCTCGGCGATGAGGCGCGCGCCGTGCTGGAAGCCCATATCCGTGCCGGCGGTGGACGGTTCCGCGGCATCCGCCACATCACCGCGTGGGACGCCGACCAAAGCCTGATGAATCCGGCGTACGCGCCGCCGCCACGGCTGATGTACGATGAAGCTTTCCGCAAGGGTTTCGCCTGCCTCGCGCCGCTGAACCTGTCGTTCGATGCCTGGCTGTATCACCCGCAGATCGGCGACCTGACCGACCTCGCCAAGGCGTTTCCGGGCACACAGATATGCCTGGACCATGTCGGCGGCCCGCTCGGGATCGGTCCTTATGCTGGCAAGCGCGACGAGATTTTTGCCGAATGGTCGAAGTCGATCCGCGCCCTCTCAACCTGCCCCAACGTCGTCGTCAAGCTCGGCGGCCTGGCAATGAAGATCAACGGCTGGGATTTCCACGAAAAGGCCGAACCGCCATCGTCGCAGGAACTAGCCACCGCTTGGAAACCTTACGTGGACACCTGCATCGAAGCCTTTGGCGCATCCCGCTGCATGTTTGAGAGCAACTTCCCGGTGGATAAGGGTTCATACAGCTATCAGGCTTACTGGAACGCCTGCAAAATCCTCGCAACCGGCGCCAGTGCAGCGGAAAAAGCCGCGCTGTTCAGCGGCACGGCTGCACGGTTCTATCGCCTGGATATCTGACGCCCGGACATCTGAAGGAACGAGTTGATGCAACAATTGAAGATCGGCGACGTGACGATCACCAGCATCGTTGAGCGCGATGGCCCATGGCGCAAACCCGAGGCCATGTTCCCCGCCTACGATGCAACCACTGCAGAAAAACATCTGGAAACACTGGACGCCGTCGTGCTCGACCGGGCGACGGGGATGATGAACATCACCTACCAGACGTTCGTCATGCGGACGCCTCACCACACGATCCTGGTGGACACTTGCACCGGGGAGGACAAAGGCTATCCAGCGCCGATGGACTTTCCCAAGCGGCGCTGGCTGGAGGAATTCAAGGCTGCGGGTCTGTCGTTCGACGCGATCGACTACGTCTTCTGCACGCATCTGCACATCGATCACTGCGGCTGGAACACGGTATTGCGGAACGGTCGCTGGGTGCCGACTTTCCCCAACGCCAAATACGTCTTCCACAAGCGCGAATACGCAGCCTGGGAAGAAGCAAGCAACCGCGGCGAAAACCCGCCTGGCAACGTCTGGCGCTTCAACTGCGAACCAATCGTTGAAGCTGGACAGGCGCTACTGGTCGATGACGACTACACGCTTGATGACACGGTCTGGCTGACGCCAACACCCGGCCATGCGCCCTGTCATTGCTGCGTCAACATCAAGTCCGGCGGACAGCGTGCCGTCGTGACCGGCGATCTGATGCATCACGCGCTGCAGGTGCGTGAGCCCGACTGGTACACGATCTTCGATTGGGACGCCAAACAGGGCATCGAATCTCGCCGGCGCTTCCTTGGTGAGGTCGCCGGCACCGGAACGTTCATCCTGCCAATCCACTTCCCGAACCCGACGGTGGGCCTGGTGGAACCGATGGGAGCCACATTCGACTACAAATTCGTCCGCTGATCCGACCTTGCGTGGTGGTGGCCAACATGGCCACCACGGGTGACTTTGCGCGCCGCCAAAGTCCGGCCGGCGCGCGATCCGAAACCAGCGCAGATCGTGGCTTCAGGTCCCGAAGTACAATTGCTGAATGATCTCATTGTTATTCAGATCATCGGCTGACTGCCCTTCAAATTCAATATGGCCGTGCACAATGACGTAGCCGCGGTTCGCGATCCGAATAGCCTGAGTAAAATTCTGCTCCGCCATTAGCACCGATAGTTGCAGGTCCTCTTTCATTTCCTTGATCTTATCAATCGTCCGCGCCACCAGAAGCGGCGAAAGTCCTACCGATGGCTCATCGATCAACAGCAGCCGCGGCTCCGACATCAGTGCGCGGGCAAGGGCCAGCATCTGCTGCTCGCCGCCGCTCATGGAACCGGCCAACTGGTTGCGACGCTCCGCCAGCCGCGGGAAAATCTCAAAGCAGAACTCGAGATTACGGTCCTTTTTCGGGCGGGCGGACTTTTTGAATGCGCCCATCAGCAGGTTCTCGGTGACCGTAAGACGGGGGAACAGCCTGCGCCCTTCGGGCACGAAGCCAACGCCAAGCTCGACAATCGCCTCCGTGGTCTTGCCGACCAGTTCGAATTCCTTGCCGTCGATTATCACCCGGATCGATCCACTGGTAGGCCGCACCATCCCCATGATGCACTTCATCAGCGTCGACTTGCCATTGCCGTTCGTGCCCAGCAGAGCAACGATCTCACTGTCGGCCACCGTCATGGATACGCCGTGCAGAATGCGAACGGCGCCGTATCCGGCGTTCAGGTCCGAAATGAAAAGACTAGCTGCCAAGATACGCCGCCACCACGTCAGGTTGCCGGATGACGTCCTCGGGCGCGCCGTCGGCGATTTTCCGTCCGGCGACCAGAACGACGAGCCGTTGTGAGAACGACAGAACCGCACGCATAATGTGCTCAATCATAATAATCGTCACACCCTGGCTGTTCAGCGTCATCAGCAGCGCAAGGATGTCGTCCACCTCTCGATGCGTCAGTCCGGCCATCGCTTCGTCGGCGATCAGCAGCCGCGGTTCAGACGCCAAGGCGCGGGCCAGTTCCAGCTTGCGCATCTCGATCTGGGTCAATTCCGCCGGCTTGGCGTCCGCCTTGGCATGCAGCCCGACCATCTGCAGTAAATCCAGGCAACGCCCGCGTGCCCGGGTCGAGCCAATGTGGTGTTTGCTCTCGGCTGCGTAGAGGATTGGTATCAGAACATTCTCCGCCAGCGTCATGGTGCCGAACGGACGTGGCAGCTGGAAGCTGCGCGCGATGCCCCGCCGGATGCGCTGATGCGCCGACAGCCCATTCATCCTGTGCCCGGCGAACGTCACGTCCCCCTGATCGTTGCGCAGGCTACCGCAGAGGCAGTTCACAAAGGTACTTTTGCCGGAGCCATTCGGACCGATCAGGCCAACACGTTCCCCGTTGTTGACGGTCAGATCCACCTCTGACAGCGCGACGAAACCGCCAAAGCGCTTGCCCAGACCTTTGACCTGCAGCAGCGGCTCGGTCATCGGCGGAACCATCCGACGATACCGCGTGGCGCGGCGATCACAAAGATGACCAGCAGCACCCCCACAATCAGTAGTGACAAAGCGGATGAAATCGTAACCGTCGCAACCTGTTGCAGCGTACCAAGCAGCACGGCGCCAATCAGGGGGCCGGCCCAGGTGGAGGTGCCGCCGATCAGCGGCATGGCGATCGTATTGACGGCGTAGCTGAGGTTGAAGCCCGATGCGGGATCGAGATACGTGACGTAGTAAGGCAGGGGCGCACCCGCCATGCCCATCAGCCCTCCGGATAAGGCGGTGGCGATCAACTTCAGACGCAGTGTCGGCACCCCAGAGGCCTCGGCCGCATGCTCGTCGTCACGAATGGCGGCAAAGCCGAAGCCTAGCCGCGATTTCTCGATGGCACGCGCGATGCCGATTGCCACAACGCACAGGCCCAGCATCACCAGGAACAGATACTGGGTATAGTCACCGGAAAAAAGGGGCGCATGCGACGGTCGGATGATGTAAGCGCCGCGCGACCCACCAACAAAGTTCCAGTTTGTCACCAATGTCTGCACCACGACGGCCATCGCCAGTGTCGCGATTGAAAAGAATGTGCCGCGCAGTCGCAGCGTCAGGTAGCCCATTCCCAGCCCGGTCAGCGCAGATAGCACGCCGCCGACGAGCATCATCGCTGGAAGCGGCGTTGCTGGCGCAATCTTGTGCAAGACCACAGTTGCATAGGCGCCCAGCGCGAAGAACGCCGCCGTGCCGAAATTCACATAACCTGTATAGCCGCCCAGTATGTTCCAGGCAGTCGCGAGCACGACGTATTGCAACACCACATAGCCGGCAAAGTAGACATAGGGATTGCCGATGAGACGGGCCGCGGCGAAGACCAGCGCTGCGACCACCACCGCCACAGCCGAAAACCAAAGATTGCGCATCAAATCCGACCAAACAGGCCAGCCGGCCGCACCGCGAGCGTGACGAGCAGGAACCCGAACGCGACTGCAGGAGACCAGGACGGGCCGTAGAAGGTGGACGTCAGGCTCTCAACGATTCCCAGCGTCATCGCCGCCACCACTGTGCCGGAGAAACTGCCCAGGCCGCCCATGACGCAGATCGCGAAGATGCGGCCGATATAATCGCGCGCGATGGACGGCTCGACCGGCTGAATCACGATCAGAATGGCTCCGGCAACCGAGGCAGTGGCGATCGACAGGCCGAACGCAATTCGTTTGATCCGGGTCGGGTCGGCGGCCATCAGCCGCAGCGCCAACGGGTCCTGCGCCACAGCCTGGATTGCGCGGCCGATAAAGGTGCGGGACATATAGACTTGCAGGAGTGCGGTCATCAGCAGGGCGACGAGGCAAGGTACCAGCAGTCGCAACGGCAGTTCAACGACGCCGAGGTGAAGACTTGGCCCAATATAAGGTGCGGATACCAGCCGATAATCGACCCCGAATATCAGTACCAGCGCCACTTCACTGATGAACAGAATCCCGAAGAAGAACGCCAGGCCGCGTATCGAAGCGTCGCCGCGTCGTTCGAATGATACATCATAGATATGGTAGATCACGACGCCCAGGAGGTAGAACGCGGGCATCACCACGATGCTGGCCAGGATCGGATCGATGCCAAGCTGGGCGTTCGCCATGTAGGCAATATACGATCCCAGGACGATGAACGCCGGGTGGGCGATATTCACCACGTCGAGCATACCAAATGAAATCGATACACCGATCGTTACCGCAGCGTAGAATCCGCCGAGCAGCAGGCCGGACACGATCGCGTTGCCGAGCAGGTCGAATGATAGATCCATTGCATTGCTTTAAACGTTTCCCACCCTCAATTTGCCGGAACTCGGCTGGCTTGGCTAGATGCTCCGATACCCTGTCATTGGGTTGCTCCGGTCACACCATCAACGATTGCCGGGTAGACAGGAACTCCTGGACCGCGGCTTCAAGGCGGCCGCATTCGGCGTCTCCGATTGGCAGTGAAACCGTCATCATGCCGCGACGCGCCAGCCAGATGCCGTTCGCGAGCATGTCGAAAAAGAACAACTCTTTCAGCTTGGCGTCATCCTTCGCGGCGACTTCCGGACTGGTAATCGGATCGCGCTGGGTGTGAACGGCCAGCATCGAGCCTATGCCGGTAAACTGCACCGGTGCGTCCGCCGATCGGCACAGTGCATTCAGCCGGTCCCGCAGCGCCGCGCCCCGGACGTTGAGTGCATGGGCGGCCTCCGCCGTATAAACTTCGGTCAGGCCGGTTAGGCCGGCGGCCATGGTCAGGACATTGTTGTTGAAGGTCCCTGCGTGCGGCAAGGCATCGGTTCGGCGCGGGTCAAACAGTTCCATGATATCCGCCCGGCCGCCGAATGCGCCGAAGGACATGCCGCCGCCGATATATTTGCCTAAAGTCGTCAAATCAGGCCGGATGCCGAGCACCGACTGCAGGCCGCCGGACGCCAGACGTGATGTCATCACTTCATCGAAAACCAGCAGCGCGCCGATGCGCGCAGTTTGCTCCCGCAGCATCGTCACGAAACCAGGCGACGCCGGGATGCAGCCACCGCTGCCGATCATCGGCTCCAGGATCACCAGGGCCAGATCGTCGGCGTGTGCGTCGATCAGCGCTCGTGTGCGGTCAATGTCGTTGTAATGCGCCACAACGTAGTCGAAGGGCGCATTGATCGGTGACCCGCCGCCGGCGAAACCGAAGACGGCACCGTGATAGCCGCCATAGAAAACCATCACCTTGGATCGGCGGGTGAACACGCGGCCGACCGAGATCGCCAGCATGTTGGCTTCGGTGCCGGAATTGGTGAAGCGCACGCGTTCCAAACCAAAGCGATCGCACACGGCCCGGGCGAACCGGGCCTCGGTGAGGTTGGACGCGCCAAAGCTGATGCCGTTGTTCAGTGTCCGGTCGAGCGCCGCCCGGATCACGGGATGCGAGTGGCCGTAGAGCCCGGCAGTGTATTCGCCCAGGAAGTCGATATATTCGGCGCCGTCCAGGTCCCACATGCGGCAGCCTTCGGCGCGCGCCATCGCGACCGGAAACGGCGCGTAATGCAAAACAGTACGTGTGTTGCCACCGGGCATGACGGTCGTCGCCTCGACGTAACGGGCGAGGCTTCTCGGGTTGCGGGTGACGTAGGCTTCCTTCGCCTCGTTCAGCACGGCGTCAATGTCGGCGTTGCGCAGGGTGGGTTGGCTCATTGTGCGGGTTCCGGCAAGCGTCCGCGCGAACTGTGCGGGCGCGACGTGTTTCGTGCAACTTTCACCGCCCTGCCACCCAGCCGTCAGCCATCCTTCGCATCGTTGCTGACGAACACCTGCCGGGTTGTAAACGAAATCCAGATGCGCCGCGATGCGACCCAGTCGGCGCCAAGCAGCATGTCGACGATCGGCGTCAGCCGAACCGGAGCGGCCCACATTACCGGGTGTTGGATGATCTGGCCAGCGACGACCAGTGTGCGGAACCGGTGCTCATGCATCATCACAGGCCGCGGACCCAGACCGCTGGCCGGAACCGCCGGATCATTGGCCAACGCCGCCGACGGCAGCCCTAGACGATACAGGCCGGGCGCGGCAAGCAGGCTGGAATCCGCGCCGGTATCGAGCAGCGCCCGCAAAGTGACGCCATCCAGCACTACCGGCATTACGATTGCCTGCTCGGTCGGCATGGTCACAGGCACCACCGAGTAGCCGAACCGCCACGGCAGGAAGTTACCGGAACAGCCATTGACCCGGTACAGCGTCAGCCGCCTGCCCGGCACGTCCAGATCCAGGTCGAAGACCGATAGGAAGTCTCGGCCGAGCAATCCGTCGATGACCTGGATACCGGCGTGTACGCGCGGCAGGACGCCGACGGTCAGGCTGGTATCATGGTTGAGCGTCCGTCGAACCAGTTCGACGCCGCCCAGGCTCAAGCTGCGCGGATCGGCGTTCGGGCGCCTCTCGATCCCGCCCAGGCCACGCATGGTTGTACCAACCCAGGCATCGCGGGCCAGTTTGAGGCGTCCGGCCGCCGCCTCGGTCACCACCGAGCGCTGCGCGCCGGTATCGAGCACGAAGGTCGCCGGCAATCCATTGACCTCGACCGTGACCAGGATCGTGCCGCCGGCGACGTCCAGAGGCACAGTCGCCGCCGGTTGCGCGGAACATGCCGCATGCGCCCATCCAGGCACAAGCCACAGCAGCAGCAGTGCATACCACCGCGCGCGCCAACGCTTGGTCATCATCCTTCTTTGCCCTCACGGAATTGTCGAACCCGCCTGGATTCCTGTATCGCTCGCTGCATGCCCGAAACGCGCTCCGGCCCTTCCGTCTTCGACCTATTCGCTGGTTTCCTGATGGTCGGGGTCTGCGGCTTCGGCGGTGTGCTTCCCTGGGCTCGGCGGATGATCGTCGAACAGCGCAAATGGCTCACCCCGGCTGAGTTCACCGACATGCTGGGACTTTGCCAGTTTCTGCCGGGTGGCAACATCATGAATGTCACCATCGCCCTGGGCGCCCGGTTCCAGGGGGTTGCAGGGGCGATCGCCGCCCTTTTTGGCCTAATGGCTGCACCCGTCGCAATTGTGATTGCGCTGGGTGTCCTCTACGACCGGTATGCCGACGCGCCCCCGGTGCTCCGAGCCTTCGTCGCCCTCGCCGCGGCCGCTGCGGGGTATCTGCTGGCGAGCGCATGGAAGATCGCCGCGCCACTGCGCCGACGTCCCTGGGCCGTTGCAATCGCCGGCTGTACTGTCCTGGTGATTGCCGTGATGCGTCTGCCGCTGCTGTTCGCCCTGCCAGCCCTGGCCGTGACATCAACGCTCCTGCTGTGGCGGGTCCGCGGATGACCCGCACCCTGCTTGAGCTTGCCACGGTGTATGGGCAACTGTCGCTGCTGGCGGTCGGGGGCGCCAATGCGGTGATCCCCGAGATGAGACGGCAGGTGGTCGATGTGCACCACTGGATGAGCGCACGCGAATTCGCCTCGCTCTATGCCCTCGCCCAGGCTGCGCCAGGACCCAACATGATGGTGGTCAGCCTGGTCGGATGGCAGGTCGGCGGCATCTGGGGCGCACTGGTCACCACCGTTTCGGTCACCGCACCATCATCCATATTGACTTTTCTGGTCAGCGGAGCCTGGTACCGGTTTCGCGACGCCGCGTGGCGCAAAGCGCTGCAGGCCGGGTTACAACCGGTCACGGCCGGACTGATCCTGGCCAGCGCAATCCTGCTGCTTCGGTGCACAACAGTAGACTGGACGGCAGCAGTCGTCACCGCGGCGGCAACCTGTCTGTTTGTTTTCACCCGGCTGCATCCGCTGCTGATACTCGCCGCCGCCGCCATGGCCGGCGCACTCGGACTAACGGACTGACGTTTCGGTTTGCTACCTGTCACGATCGGGTGCGCGATGACAGGGAACCCAAAACGGCCTGTAAGCCGATCTCGTTTCGGCATTAGCCCGGGAGCGAGCGAAATTACGCTTCAGCCAGATGAAGCACGCAAGATTAATCTGGCTTCGATATTTCAAAATCGTTGCGATATCCACAATCCCACGTTCGTGAGCACTGCAATACGTCATTCCTCG
>DAICYU010000122.1:4926-9091 GCA_027311485.1 Acetobacteraceae bacterium | reverse complement strand
CAAGCTGCTGGATGCGTGGCGGTCGGAGTTCTTCCATTACGCCCAGGCGTTCCGGATCGGCGCGGCGAACCGCCGCCGGGGCTTCGCGCCGTCCGGGCTGAAGGCGATGTACCGGGATTGGAAGAACCAACGCCGCCTGATGGCGATCTATCCGTTGAACGATTAGACGCCAACGCTTGGGGAATTGGGCACACCGGATGTCCGACAGCGTTCCTAATCCACCGGACCCTGAACCACCGGAAGCCGAGGAGCTGGAACGCACCGCCGCGTGGCGGCTGCGCCTGGTGGACGCCAATCCCGCCGATCACGCCAGCGCCGCGGCGGCCGCACTGCTGGAACGGCTCGCCGATGATCTGCGCCACAACGCCTACCCGGCGTTATGGACCGAGCTGCGCGCCATCGGCCATTGGCTGGCGGAATCGGACGCCATTTCGGACTACGCTGAAAGCGCCGCCGCTTATCGCGCCCGGATCGGGTTCACGGCGATGCCGGCCGACGGGGCGGCGTATGTGCAGGCGTTACTGGCAATCGCCCGGGATCTGCTGTAGCCGCCTCTCCCAGGTGGGGGCCGGTCCCGGCGCTGGCGGATGCCTGCCAGGGTCCGGCAACCGTGGGAACCGCGCCGAACAATCAGGTCATGTGGGAATCAGTGGCACCGCCGTTTGGTATAAGGTGCCACGACGAATCGGCTGGAGCCTTGTATGGATTTAATTCAATCTCTCGTCATTGCCGTCCTGCAAGGGGCAACCGAGCTGTTTCCTGTCAGCAGTCTGGGCCACGCGGTGGTTCTGCCTGCCTTGCTGCACTGGGGCATCAACCAGCACTCGCCGGAATTCCTGCCATTCCTGGTGATGCTGCACCTGGGCACCGCAACCGCGCTGCTGGGGTATTTCTGGCAGGATTGGTGGATGATCATCACCGGTGTGCTGGGCATCGGCGGCGCGCATCAGGTGCGCGAAAGCCGCCGCGTCTTCATGCTGGTGGTCATCGCCACCATACCCGCCGTCGTCCTGGGTTTCCTGCTGGAGAAATTCTTCCGCGGCCTGTTCGGCTCCCCGGCTGTCGCCGCCGCCTTCCTGATCGTAAACGGCTTTCTGCTGATGTTCGGAGAGCGGTTGCGGGGTGAGGCGCGCGGGCAGCGGGTACTCTCGACGCTGACCCGGATGGACGCTTTCACCATCGGCTGCTGGCAGTGCACCGCGCTGATCCCCGGCATCTCCCGCTCCGGCGCCACCATCGTCGGCGGGCTGCTGCGTGGCATCAATCACGAAGGATCGGCACATTTTTCCTTTCTGATCGCGACCCCGATCATCCTCGGCGCCACCGTGCTGGAAGTGCCCAAGCTGATGCACGCCCAGGTGCCGGCGGGGGTGCTGAGCCTGTCGCTGATCGCCGCCGTCGTCGCCGGGATCACCGCGCTGCTCAGCACCATCTTCCTGATGCGCTACTTCCGCCAGCACGATTCCTGGGCTCTGAACCCGTTCGCCTATTACTGCGTCGCCGCCGGCGTGGTGAGCCTCGGGGTGCTGTTCCTGCTGTGATCAGACGGGCGCTGATCGGGTGGCTGGTGGCGTGCTACGCCTTCCTCTACATCCCGATCGCCTACCTGGTTACCTTCAGCTTCAACGGCTCGCGGCTGGTCACGATGTGGTCGGGGTTCTCGACCCGCTGGTACATCACGCTGCTGCATGACCAGACGCTGATCGACGCCGCGCTGCTGTCGCTGCGCATCGCCACCGCGTCGGCAACCATCGCCTGCGTCATCGGCACCGCCGCCGGTTACGCCCTGGCCCGCTTCGGCCCGTTCCGCGGCCGCCTGTTGTTTGAGGCCGCGCTGGGCGCGCCCCTGGTGCTGCCGGACATTGTCATCGGTCTGTCGCTGCTGTTGCTGTGTGTGGTGCTGGAGCAGTTGACCGGCTGGCCGCGGGGGCGTGGCGCCTGGACCGTCACCCTGGCGCACGCCTCGATTTCCGTCGCCTATGTCGCCATCGTCATCCGGGCCGCCCTGACCGATGCCGGAGACGGGCTGGAACAGGCGGCGATGGATCTTTACGCGCCACCCTGGCAGGCCTTCGCTCTGGTAACGGTGCCGCTGATGGCGCCGGCCCTGGTGTCCGGCTGGCTGCTCGCCTTCACCCTGTCGATGGATGACGTGGTGGTGGCCAGCTTCACGTCGGGGCCGGTGTCCTCGACCATGCCGATCGTCGTGTTCTCCATGACCAAGCTGGGCGCGACACCGGAAATCTACGCGCTGGCGACGGTGATCGTGACCGTGGTGACGGTGTGCCTGCTGGGGATCGGCGCACTCCGCCGCTTTGGCTGGACCAGCCAGGCCGGGCGGGCCGGGGAGGGCGGCGGGTAAACCGGTGTCGGCCGACGCCGCTCCGGCAGGCCGCCATCCGCATCGTTGCCAGCCGCCTCCCTGGGTAGAAACATCCCGCGTCGCGGCGCCGTCATGACCGGCCGCCCGCGGTGCCCCCGCTATTCGGGCTTGTGCCAATACGATATGTTAGCGAGCGGTGAACGGGTCCGATCGAAGACCTGTCGCCCGCACGACCAACAGGGAGCGATCAATGTCAAAATCGTGGAGCGTTTCACGCCGTCAGGCAGTGAAACTGGGCGCTGCTGCCGCCGCGCTGCCGCTTGTGCACATCCGCACTGCGGGTGCCGCCGGCAGCCTGACCGTTGGCTTCTGGGACCATTGGGTTCCGGGCGCCAATGATGTCATGAAAAAGCAGGTGAACGCCTGGGCGCAGAAGAACAAAGTCGACGTCACGATGGACTTCATCACCTCCTCGGGCGGCAAGCTGCAGATGACACCGGCGGCCGAAACCCAGGCCAAGACCGGCCATGACGTCATGACCTTCTTCAGTTGGGATGCGCAGAACTATGCCGACTCGCTGGAGCCGGTGGATGACCTGATGCAGCGCCTGCAGGCCGCGAACGGAGAGGTCAACCGGATCTGTACTTACCTGGCCAAGTCGAATGGCCATTGGAAGGCGGTGCCGACCAGCAGCGGCACCCAGACGAAGCCGCCCTGCGCCCGGATCAGCTGGTTCAAGAAGCATGGGTTGGACCTGCAGGCCATGTATCCGCCGCGGGATGTGAAGGACCCGCTGCAGGACCAGTGGACCTGGGAGAATTTCCTGAAATACGCCGAATTGGCCCACAAGGAGGGCATGACCTTCGCCATGGGCATGGGCGGCGGCCTGAACACCGATGCCACCGACGTGCACGGTGCCATCTTTGCGGCGTTCGGTGGCAGCCTGGTCGATGCCAAGGGGCAGTCGCAGCTCCGCTCCGACGGGACGCGGCAGGCGATGGAGTATGCCCAACGCCTGGTGAAGTTCTACCCCGCCGACGCGGTCAGCTATGACGACGCTTCGAACAATCGCGCGTTGATTTCCGGCAAAACGGCACTGATTTTCAATCCGCCGTCGGCCTGGGCGGTGGCAAAGCGGGATGCGCCGGCCATCGCGGCGGATTGCTGGACCTTCCCGGTCCCGGCCGGGCCCAAGGGGCGCTTCATCCCCAGCCTGATGTTCTTCTGGGGTGTGTACAACTTCAGCCCGAACAAAAGCGCCGCGAAGGATCTGCTGGAATACTTGATGCAGCGGGAGAATGTCGAAGCCCGTGACGTCGCCAGTGAGGGCTATGATCTGCCGCCTTACGCGAAGCTGACCGACTTCAAGATCTGGGAACAGGTCGGGCCGCCGGTCGGTACAGTGTACAACTACCCGATCCGGCCTTCCAGCGGGCAGATCCCGTCGCTGACAGCGTCGGAGGCGCCGCCGAGCGTCGCGGTGCAGATTTATAATCGGGCGGTGCACAACCAGATGTTCGCGCGGCTGCGGGAAGGGCAGTCGATCAAGCAGGTGGTTGCCTGGGCCGACGACGAGATCTCGGGCTACACGCGGTAGAGGAACCGGCCAGAGAATCACGAGCCAAAGAACACCGGGCCGGGGGAGGCGGATGCTTCCCCGGCGCGGCCATCGCGACCTCAGGAGCCGCTGCGGATCGTGCTCTTGCTGCCCATGCTCGGACCACCCTGTCCCGGCGTCTGGCTGCCCCGGTCGCTCGGTTTGTCCTGGCCCGTATTCCCCGTGGCCGAACTAGGTCTGGCAGGACGCCGGATGTTCAGCCGCCCTCGGCCGTGCCGCGCCCC
>DAICYU010000122.1:0-4916 GCA_027311485.1 Acetobacteraceae bacterium | reverse complement strand
GTGGCGAGAAGCCCCTGCACCCGCTGCGCCAGGACGTCGAGCTCGAAGGGCTTGCCGATCACCTCGACCCCCGACGGCAGCTTGGTGGTCGCATAGCCGGTAATGAACAGCACCGACACACCGGGCACCCGCTCGCGCACCGCCTCGGCCACTTGCCGCCCGTTCATCCCATGCGGCAGGCCAACGTCGGTGACCAGCAGATCGAGACGCGGGGTGCGGCCGAGAAGCTGTAGTGCCGCGGGGCCGTCCGCCGCCTCCAGCACCCGATAGCCCAACTCCCGCAGCCGCTCGGCCGCAGGCTCACGCACAGCGGCCTCGTCGTCGACCAGGAGCACCGTCGCGCCCGTGCCAGCCGGATCCGGCGCGGCCGCCTCCGGTTGTGCTTCCTGCGCCGAGGTCCCGACCTGCGAATGCTGCGGCAGGGCGAGGCGCACCGTCGTGCCCCGGCCGGGCGCGCTTTCCAGCCGCACGAACCCGCCTGACTGCTGCACGAAGCCATAGACCTGACTCAGCCCCAGCCCGGTGCCCTGGCCCACCGGCTTGGTGGTGAAGAACGGCTCGAAGACCCGCTCCAGCACGTCGGACGGAATGCCCTCGCCGGTGTCCGCGACCGAGATCACGCAATAGCACCCGGGCGACACACCCTGTTCTCCAACGAGATCCGCTGCCGAGACATCGATGTCCTTGGTGCCGATCGTCAGCCGCCCGCCCTGGGGCATGGCATCGCGCGCGTTGATGCACAGGTTCAGCAGGGCGCTTTCGAGCTCATTGGGGTCGCACAGCACGTTCCCGTCGCCGTCGCGTAAGTGCAGCTCGACCTGAACGCCTGGGCCCACGGTGCGGCGGATCAGCTCCACCATGTCCGCGACCAGCCCCTCCACGTCAACCGGCCTCGGTTCAAGGCGCTGCCGCCGCGCGAAGGCCAGCAGGCGGCGGGTCAGCCCGGCGGCCCGGCCGACCGCCTCATAGGCCCGTTCGAGGAAGCGCCCGGCCTCAGCGGCGCGGCCATCCTCAATGCGGCGGCGTGCGATGTCGAGCCCGCCCGAGATGCCCTGGAGCATGTTGTTGAAGTCGTGGGCGATGCCCCCGGTGAGCTGCCCGACCGCCTCCATTTTCTGCGCGTGACGGAGCGTCTCCTCGGCGGCCATCAGCTCCGCCGTGCGCTCCGCCACCCGACGTTCCAGTTCTTCGGCCGCGAGCCGAGCCTCGGTGATGTCCACGGCGCAGCCGGTGTGGCCAAGATAGGTGCCCGTGTCATCCAGGCGCGGTACGCCTTCCGCGCGGAGCCAGAGTACCCGGCCGGCTTTGTCGCGCACGCGCATTTCCGCCTTGAATGGCCGCCGCGCCCGGATGCCCGCCATCACGTCCGCCTCGTACGCCGCAAGGTCCTCCGGCAGGATCACGCATTTCCAGCCTTCGCCCAGCATGTCCGCGGCCGGGCGCCCGAACACGTAGTCGAAGTGCATGTTGGCGAAGGTCAAGTGCCCGTCCGCGTCGGTCATCCAGATCAGCACCGGGGCGCTGTCGGCCATGTGGCGGAACCGTGCCTCACTCTCGCGCAGCGCCGCCTCGGCCCGCTTCTGCTCGGTGATGTCGATCGCGAACTCAACGCATTCGGCGTCCGGGCCGCTGCCGCCCAGTCGTGTTGGCGCGAACAGGCCCCACCAGCGGGAGCCGTCCTTGCGGAACAGCTGCTTCTCGTACGGCGCGGTCTCTCCGCGCTCCGCGAGTTCTCCGACGGCGCGCATGTTCGCCTCGACGAACTCGGGCGGCGTCAGGGCCTTCCAGTGGTCGTGGGCAATCAGTTCGTCGTGCCCGTAGCCGCCCATGCGCTTGAACGCTTCGTTTGCGTCGGTGATGCGGCCACTGAGGGTGAAGAACAGGACGCCCACGGTCCCGATGTCCATCGCGCGCCGGAAGCGTTCCTCGCTGAGACGCAGGCGGTCTTTCGCCTTGACGATCTCCTCGGTGCCTTCCGCAACCCGCTGCTCCAGCACCTCGCCGTGCTTCGCCTTGGCCAGCGCCGCCGACATCTGATGCGCGGCGGACGCAAACGTCGCGAGGCTGGCGAGCAGCCGCGCGTCCTCGGCATCGAAGCGGCCGTCCGGATGGTGCTTGACGGCCCACAGCGTGCCGACCACCTCCCGGCCGAGGTGCCATGGCACGAGCAGGGCCTCATAGATGGGCGGCTCGCTGTTCCGCAGCGCCTGAAAGAACCGCTTGGGCTCGTTGAACAGAACCGCCTGGCCGCTTTGGACCACAACGTTGCAGGGACTCTCCGCACGCGGAATTGTGCCGCCGAGGATGGGTGCGAAACCGCCGGCCGCCGCCTTCCAGCGGAAAACGTCGTCTGCCTCGCCGGGTTCGAGGACGCTGATGCCTGCGGAATCGGCGTGGCACAGCGCCAGGACCAGTTCAGCGCACTTGCGCAGCATCCCATCCGTGTTGCTGGCCATCTCCTGAGCCAGCGCTGTCAGGGCCTGGCTTTCGGCGGCATGGTCTGGGGTGCGGGTCGGGCGGCGGGCCAGCTCCGCGGTGATCAGGACGTCATCGATCGAAGCCGTCGCGCGACCGGGGGCGTTGGTGCTGCTCAAAATTGCTCCTCAGAACGCTCGATGGGTGCCTCATAACGGGCGCCGGGGCAACCCTGCTTCGATATCTCATAGGCGCGGTCTTGATGGTCTCGCGCGTCGGCGCGGTCTTGATGGTCTCGTGCTTCGGCGCGGTCTTGATGGTCTCGTGCGTCGGCGCGGGGGTGCTGGTCTCGTGCGTCGGCGCGGCGTCAAAGGTCTTGTGCGTCGGCGCGGATAGTCTGTCCGGCCCACGGCCCCAGGAGAGAACCCCGGCCGTAAAGGTCAACAACGACCGCGTCGTTGCGTTCCCAGGCCGGGTGCATTCAGATCTGATGATGCGTCAATCGCGACACGCTGGCCGCATCAAAGGCGGTGTCGCTTTGAACCGGCGGCGGTTGGGCGCGCGCCGAGTTCCGCTGCCGGACCGGCGCGGCGGACCCGCTACTCCACCGTCACCGACTTCGCCAGGTTCCGCGGCTGGTCCACGTCCGTGCCCTTCAGCACGGCCACATGATACGCCAGCACCTGCACCGGGATCGCATACAGGATCGGCGCCACGAACGGATCAACATCGGGCAGGATCACCGTCTCCGCTGCGATCCCCTTGAGCTTGGACGCGCCCAGTGCATCGCTGAACACGATCACCTGTCCGCCGCGCGCCGCCGCCTCCTGCAGGTTCGACGCCGTCTTCTCGAACAGCGGGCCGGACGGCGCAATGGCGATCACCGGAACCGCCGGATCGATCAGCGCGATCGGCCCGTGCTTCATCTCTCCGGCGGCATAGCCTTCGGCGTGGATGTAGCTGATCTCCTTCAGCTTCAGCGCGCCCTCCAGCGCGATCGGGAAGCAGTTGCCGCGGCCCAGGAACAGCACGTCCCGCGCCTTGGCGATCCGCTGCGCGACCTCCTGGATCGCCGCGTCCTTCTCCAGTACCTCGGCCGCCCGGCTTGGCACTTCCAGCAGCGCCGCCGTCATCGCCGCCTCCTGTTCGGCGCCGATCGCACCGGTCGCGCGGCCCGCCGCCAGCGCCAGGCAGGCCAGAACCGACAACTGCGCGGTAAACGCCTTGGTGCTGGCCACGCCGATCTCCGGCCCCGCCACCGTCTCCAGCACCGCGTGGCTCTCCCGCGCCATGGTGCTTTCCGGCACGTTCACCACCGACAGCACGTGCTGCCCCTGTTCACGCATGTAGCGCAGCGCCGCCAGCGTATCCGCTGTTTCCCCGGACTGAGACACCAGCAGCCCCAGGCCGCCGCGGGTCATCGGCGGGGTGCGGTAGCGGAACTCGCTCGCCACGTCGCCATCGGTGGGGATGCGCGCCATCGCCTCGAACCACCAGCGCCCGACCAGGCCGGCGTAGAAGGCGCTGCCGCACGCGCTCATGGTGATGCGCGGGATGGTGCCGAAATCCAGGCCCAGGTCGGGCAGGGCGACCGCCCGCGTGCCGGGATTGATCATCCGGTGCAGCGTGTCGCCGATCACCGCCGGATGTTCGTGCAGCTCCTTTTCCATGAAGTGGCGGAAATTGCCCTTGCCGATCGCCGCGCCGGTCAGCCGCGTCAGCTTGACCTCCCGCTGCACCTCGGTTCCGTCCATGGCGAAGAACCGCGCGCCGTGCCGGTCCACCACCGTCCAGTCGCCATCCTGCAGATAGGCGATGCGGCGGGTCAGCGGTGCCAGCGCCAGCGCGTCGGAGCCGACGAACATCTCATCCTCGCCGAAACCCACCGCCAGCGGCGCGCCATGCTGCGCGCCGATGATCAGGTCCGGATGGCCGGCGAAGATCATCGCCAGCGCATAGGCGCCCTCCAGCCGCTTCAGCGCGGCGCCCGCCGCCTCGACCGGTGCCATGCCGCGCTTGAGGTTCAGGTCAACCAGCTGCGCCACCGTCTCGGTGTCGGTTTCGGTGAAGAATTCCTGCCCCTCGGCTTCCAGTTCGGCGCGGAGTTCGGCGTGGTTCTCGATGATGCCGTTATGCACCAGGGACACCCGCGCGGTGCCGTGCGGATGCGCGTTGCTCTCGGTCGGTGCGCCATGCGTGGCCCAGCGCGTGTGGCCGATGCCAATCATGCCATCCAGCTTGTGCCGCTCCAGCGATGCCGCCAGGTTTCCCAGCTTGCCCTCGGCGCGGCGCCGGTCGATATGCCCCTGCACCAGCGTGGCAATGCCGGCACTGTCATAGCCGCGGTATTCCAGCCGGCGCAGCGCGTCCAGAATGATCGGAGCAGCCGGTCTGGCGCCGATGACGCCCACGATTCCACACATCAGCGCTTCTCCTTCCGGGCGGCGCGGATCGCCGCGGCCCGTCCTGGTTTCTGTATCTGCCGCTCCCGCGCAATCGCC
>DAICYU010000121.1 GCA_027311485.1 Acetobacteraceae bacterium | reverse complement strand
CTGCCGCTTGCGGTCTGGGCGCAAATGCCGCCCGAGCCGACCAAGGCGCAGCCGGAGCTGCCGAAGGAAAAGCTGGTCATCGTCACGCATGACGGGAAGCAGCACCCCTTCAACGTCGAGATGGCGACAACCCCAGAACAACAGCAAACCGGGGAGATGTTCCGCAAAAACGTGCCGGAGGACAGCGGCATGCTGTTCGTCTGGCCGATGGTGCAGGAATCCTCCATGTGGATGAAGAACACGCTGGTGCCGCTGGACATGGTGTTCATCAACCCGGACGGCAAAATCCGCTCGATCGTTGAAAACACGACTCCGCGCAGCCTCGCGGTGATCAGCAGCGGCGGACCGGTGAAGGCGACGCTGGAACTGGCCGGCGGCGTCACCGCCAAGCTGGATATCCGGGTCGGTGACACTGTCAAGGCAAAGGTTTTCGGCAACGCACCGTAAGTACGCTTGCATCTGGCCGCGCGGGCCAATAGGGTCCGCCGGATTCTGGCTAGTCGGGGCGTGGCGCAGCCTGGTCAGCGCGCCTGTTTTGGGTACAGGAGGTCGTGGGTTCGAATCCCGCCGCCCCGACCATTCGTTGACGGAGAGTACTCGTATGCGGGCCCGTATTTTTCAGCCGCCGAAGACCGCCATGCAATCCGGCTGGGCCAAGACGCATGCCTGGGTGCTGGAATTCATCCCCTCCACCGCCCGCCGTCCAGACTTCCTGATGGGGTGGCTCGGCGGCAGCGACACCCAGACGCAGGTCAAGCTGACCTTCGAGACGAAGGAAGAAGCCGTCGCCTACGCCGAACGCGCCGGCATCGACTATGAGATCGAACTGCCGCAGGCGCGCCGGATCAAGCCGAAAGCCTATGCTGACAACTTCCGCTACGGCCGGGTCGAAAACTGGACGCACTGACCGCGTTCCCGGCATGGCCGTCTATACAGAAGTTACCGACGACGCATTGGCGGCTTTCCTCGCCGATTACGACATCGGCACGGTGGTGGCGTTCCGCGGCATCGCCGAGGGCGTCGAGAACTCCAATTTCTCGCTGCGCACCACCACCGGCGATTTCATCCTGACACTGTACGAAAGGCGGGTGGACCCGCAGGACCTGCCCTGGTTCCTCGGCCTGATGGAGCATCTGGCACAGCGCGGACTGGTGTGCCCGCAGCCGGTGCACGGGCAGGATGGCGCGGCCCTGCGGCAATTGTGCGGGCGGTATGCCGCCATCACCACCTTCCTGCCTGGCGTATGGCCGCGCCGCGTCCGCCAATCCCATTGCGGCCCGGTCGGCGCCGCGCTGGCCCGGCTGCATCTGGCCGGGGCCGACTACACGCCGCGGCGTGCCAATGCGCTGGGTCCGCAAAGCTGGCGCCCGCTGCTGGACCGCTGCCGCGACCGCGCCAATGAGGTGCAGGCCGGCCTCGAACACGAACTCGACGACGCGCTGACCCGCATTCTCGCCGCCTGGCCCGACAACCTGCCGGTTGGCCACATCCACGCCGACCTGTTCCCGGACAACGTGTTCTTCCTGGGTGACACGCTGTCAGGCCTGATCGATTTCTACTTCGCCGCCACCGACCTGCTGGCCTACGACATCGCCGTCTGCCTCAACGCCTGGTGCTTTGAGCCTGATTTCGCCTTTAACGTCACCAAAAGCCGCGCGCTGCTGCGGGCGTATGTGCAGACACGCCCGCTATCGGCCGGCGAACTGGCGGCGCTGCCCGTCCTGTGCCAGGGGGCGGCTATCCGGTTCCTGCTCACCCGGCTGTTCGATTGGCTGAACACCCCGGCCGGAGCCTTGGTTACCCGCAAGGACCCGCTGGAATACCTTCGCCGCCTGCGCTTTCACCTGTCTGCCTCGGATGCAGCCGCATATGGCCTCTGACGATATCGTTGTGTCGCTGCCGGCCGACCCCGAAAAGGTGGTGGAGGTCTGGACGGACGGCGGCTGCAAGCCCAACCCCGGCCCCGGCGGCTGGGCGGCAATCATGAAATTCCGCGACGTGATCAAGGAATTCTCCGGCGCCGAGGAAAAGACCACGAACAACCGCATGGAACTCACCGCCGTGGCGGAAGCGCTGGAGTCGCTGAAGCGGCCCTGCCATGTGGTGATCCACACCGACAGCCAGTACGTGAAGAACGGCATCACGCGCTGGAGCGACGGCTGGGTGCGCAAGGGCTGGCGCAGTTCCACCGGCGATCCGGTGGCGAATATCGACCTGTGGCAGCGCATCCTGGAAGCGCAGAAGGAACACCGGATCGACTGGCTCTGGGTGCGCGGTCACTCCGGCCACGACATGAACGAACGCGCCGACCGCCTGGCGACCGAAGCACGGAGAGCCGCGTTCGGCGGGTGATAGCGGCGGAACCAGGCCGTCAGGCCCGGGTCACCGTTGACCCGGATTGCCCCCCGCCGTCCGGGCATCATAGGCCCGCTGCGCGTCCAGCACCGCCTCGATATGGTCTTCCGCCCAGGCGCGCAGTGCGTCCACCGCGGTGGCCAACGTGCGGCCAAGCGGGGTCAGCGTATACTCCACCGTCACCGGCACCGTCGGAAACGCCGTGCGGCTGACCAGCCCGTCACGTTCCAACCGCCGCAGCGTCTGCGATAGCACCTTCTGCGACAATCCCTCCACCGCCCGCCGCAACTGGTTGAACCGCACCGGCCCATCGCCCAGCAGCCCCAGGACCAGCACCGTCCACTTGTCGGCGACACGGTCCAGCACGAGGCGCGTCGGACAATCCTGGGAATAGGCGTTCCAGCGGGGCATCCCGTCCATGGTGGTTTCTCCGAGGTAATCAGGGCACTTCAAAGTGCCCTCTACATAGCTGGCATCAAACTGGCTATCTGGTTTCTGCTAGAAACCAGGGAGCACACCATGCACATCGCTCTGGTCGGCGCCACCGGCAACGTCGGCACGCGCCTGTTGGCCGAACTCGTCCGGCGCGGCCACACCGCCACCGCCATTGCCCGCCATCCGGAACGGCTGCCCGCCATGCCGGGGGTCACGCCCCGGCGCGGCGACGTTACGGACGAGGCCGGCCTGACCGCGCTGCTGGCCGGGCACGATGCCGTCGTCAGCGCCGTCCGCTTCGTCGACAGCGATCCGCACCTGCTGATCGCGGCGGTGAAGGCCGCCGGCGTGCCGCGCTACATCGTGGTGGGCGGCGCCGGCAGCCTGGACGTCGCACCTGGTGTCCGGCTCGTCGACAGCCCGGCCTTCCCGGCGGCGTACAAGGCCGAGGCACTGGCCGGCGGCGCGTTCCTTGACGTCCTGCGCACGGAGCCGACGCTGAACTGGACCTTCATCTCCCCCGCGGCCATGTTCGTCCCGGGTGAGCGCACCGGCCGCTTCCGCCTTGGCGGCGACCAGCTTCTGACCGACCATGAGGGAACCAGCACCGTGTCGTTCGAGGATTTCGCCATCGCCCTGGCGGATGAGCTGGAAAGCCCGACCCATCCCCGGCAACGGTTCACGGTTGCCTATTGACCGCGCGGCCATAGGCACCCTGCCGGATATCACCGGCGGGGCGACCATGCACCGCACCCAAGGTCATCCCACAGGTGGATCCAGGATTCCCGCCCGCGCCCGGATGCCGGCGGCCAGCGCATCGGCCACGGCGCGGACGCGCGGCATGTGGCGGATATCCTGATGAACCGCGAGCCACAGGTCACGTGGAACCAACTCCAGCTGCGGCGGCAGCCGCACCAGAGCCGCCGCATCGCCCAGGTAGCGGGCGAGGCAGGCAATTCCCATCCCGGCCAGGGCCGCCGAGCGTTGCGCGTAGCGGCTGTTGGTGGCCAGAGCGACGGAGGCATTCGGCAGCGACTCGGCCAGGAAGCGCATCTCCGGCAGCCCGGCCAGATCCGGCAGGGTGCGGATCACGGCGTGCCCGGTGCCGCCTGTGGCAAAGTCCGGGTTGCCGGCCCGCGCCAGGTAATCCGGCGACCCGTAAAGCGCATAGGCGATGGCGCCCACCCGCCGCACCGCCAGCTCGGGCTGGTCGGGCCGAGCCACGCGGATGGCGATATCAGCCTCCCGCCGCCCCAGGCTGAGGCTGCGGGTTTCAGTGATCAGTTCCACCGCGATGCCCGGATGCCGCGCCCGCAGTTCGGCGAGGATCGGCATGACCACCTCGGCGGCCAGTGTTTCCACCGTGGTCACCCGAACCATGCCCTCCAGCCGGATATCACGGCCGGAGATGCGGCGCTCCACCGCCAGTGCCTCGGCCTCGATGCGCTCGACATTGCCCAGCACGGCCTCACCCGACGCGGTCAGCACGTAGCCGTGCGGCGTCTTCTGCAGCAGCCGGGTGCCGGACCGTGCCTCCAGCGCCGCCAGCCGCCGGCCCATCGTAGTCTGCCGCACACCCAGGGCACGCGCCGCCGCCGACAATGTGCCATGGCGCGCGATGGCCAGAAACGTATGCAGATCATCCCAGTCCACAGTGACACCTATGCCAAACCGCATACCCATTCTGCACAGACAGGGCGCAGGGATGCGACTGCGAACACACTACTGTGGCGTCATTCAAACGTCCCGGAAGGAACCCGACCCATGGCCCGTACCGATACACAGGAATATGGTGCGCTGCTGCTGCGCGTGACCCTCGGCGTGCTGTTCCTGGCACATGCCGCGCTGAAGGTCTTCGTCTTCACCATCCCCGGCACCGTCGGCTTCTTCATGAAGCTCGGCCTGCCCGGTCCGCTTGCCTACGTGGTCATCCTGCTGGAGGTCTTTGGCGGCCTGGCGCTGATCCTGGGCATCCAGACGCGCATCGTGTCGCTGCTGCTGGCGCTCGACCTGATCGGCGCGATCTTCACGGTGCACCTCGCCAACGGCTTCTTCTTCAACGCGCCGGGCGGCGGCTGGGAATACCCGGCCTTCTGGGCCATCGCGCTGGTGGTGCAGGCCCTGATCGGCAACGGCGCCTATGCGCTGACACGCACCCGCACCCCGGCCTGAAGGAGACCCCGATGCTGCCGACCCTGTTCCTCAGCCACGGTTCCCCGATGCTGGCGGTCACGCCAGCGCCTGCCCACGACTTCCTGGTCGGTCTCGGGTCGGCCATCGAAGCAAGATGGGAACGCCCGCGCGCCATTCTGGTCGCCTCGGCGCACTGGGAAACCGAGGCACCGACCGTCAACGCGGTCGCCGTCAACGATACTATCCACGATTTCTACGGCTTCCCACCTGCGCTGTACCGGCTCCGCTACCCGGCCCCCGGCGATGCGGCACTGGCCGAGCATGTGTCGGACCTGCTGTGTGCGGCCGGGCTTGAAAGTGCGGTCGATCGGCAACGCGGGCTGGATCACGGCGCCTGGGCGCCCTTGCTGCTGGCCTGGCCGAACGCGGACATCCCCGTGCTGCAGCTTTCGGTGCAAAGCCATCTGGGGCCGGCGCATCACCTGCAACTGGGCAAGGCGATCGCGGCGCTGCGGAACGAAGGCGTGCTGGTGATCGGCTCCGGCAGCTTCACGCATGACCTGCGGCGCTTCCGCGGCCAGGATATCGACGCGCCGGAAACCCCCGACGTCACCGCCTTCGCCGACTGGATGGATGCGGCGCTGCGGGAGGGGCGGCGGTGCGATCTGCTGACCTATCGCCATAAGGCGCCCTATGCCGCTCAACAACATCCGACCGAGGAGCACCTGCTGCCGCTGTTCGTCGCCCTTGGGGCGGCGGGCGACAGCGCCGTTGTCGAGCGGCTGCATACCAGCGCGAACTACAGCATCCTGCGGATTGATGCCTATGCGTTCGTGTAGCGCGTGAGCGGGAAGGACGGAACCGGTCAGCGGCGTTAACGGTATGTAAAGGACTTGGCTGTCTAATGGCCGCCTGACCGCTTTGGACCCGAACCCGCCATGCAACAAGCCTGCGCCTTCTCCTCCGTTATGTACTGGGACGCACGCTACCGCGGCGGCGGGACATCCGGGGCGGGGTCGGTGGGCCACCTGGCGCAGTTCAAGGCCGGTGTGATCAACCGCTTCATCGCGGATAACCGCATCACCAGCGTGATCGACCTGGGCTGTGGCGACGGCAGCCAACTGGGCCTGCTGCGATTGCCGGCCGACTATGTCGGCGTCGATGTCTCGCCCACCGCCCTGTGGCAATGTTCCGGGCGCTTCCCGCAGCGTCGGTTCATGCCTTGCGAACAGGCGGACACCCTGCCGGCGGCGGAGCTGGCCTTGTCGCTCGACGTGATCTTCCACCTTGTTGAAGACAGCGTGTTCGTTTCGACCATGCGGCGCCTGTTTGCGCTGGCGACTCGGTTCGTCGTGATCTACGCCAGCAATGTTGATGCCGACTGGCCAGTGCCACATGTCCGCCATCGCGCCTTCACCCGGCACGTTGCCCAGAGCGAACCGGATTGGCGGCTGCTGGCACACCTGCCGAACCGCTATCCGTTCGACCCGCGCCGCCCGGACGAAACCTCGTTTGCCGACTTCTTCATCTACGGTCGGCCGGATGCGGCCTGCACGCTGCACATCCCGCAGACCGTATGAGTGCGCCCCGGGCCGGCCGTGGCGGGCGGATCGCTACGTATCGAAAATCGCCTTGATGCGATTGGCCAGGGTCTCGATCGTGAACGGCTTGATCAGCACGTGCATCCCGGCTTCCAGTTGCCCGTTGGCAAGCAGTGCGTTCTCGGCATAGCCGGTGATGAACAGGACCTTCAGATCCGGCCGGATCTGCTGCGCCGCATCGGCCAGTTGCCTTCCGTTCATGCCGCCGGGCAGGCCGACATCGGTCACCAGCAGATCGACCCGGGCGGCCGACAGCAGCACGGCCAGGCCGGATGCACCGTCCCCGGCCTCAGTCGCGGCATACCCCAGATCGCGCAGCGCCTCGATCACCAGCCGCCGCACGGTCGGCTCGTCATCGACCACCAGGACGGTCTGCCCGTCCATCGCCCGCGGTGCCGCCCCTGGCTCCCGGACCGGCTGCGCCTTGCCGTCCGCGCCGACATGGCGCGGAAGGTATATGGTCACGCTGGTGCCGCGGCCGACTTCGGAGTCGATCTGCACATGCCCGCCGGACTGCCGCGCGAAGCCATAGATCATGGAAAGGCCAAGGCCGGTGCCCTGCCCCAGCGGCTTGGTGGTGAAGAACGGATCGAAGGCATGCGCCAGCACGTCCGGTGTCATGCCGCTGCCGGTATCCGCGACGCTGACCGCCACATAGTCGCCAGCGATCATACCGCGGTCGCTGGCGATCGCCTGCGGCACCACAGCATTGGCGGCGGTGATGCACAGCCGTCCGCCGTCCGGCATCGCGTCCCGCGCATTGATGCACAGGTTCAACAGCGCGTTTTCCAGCTGGTTGCAGTCGCAGAATGTCGGCCACAGACCCGCATCGAGTTTCGTTTCCAGTGTGATGGACGGGCCTGTGGTACGGCCGACCAGCTCCTTGATGCTGGCGATCAGTTGGTTCACGTCGGTCGGCTTCGGATCGAGCGTCTGCCGGCGGGAGAATGCCAGCAACCGGTGGGTCAGCGCCGCTGCCCGTTCGGCGGCGGTCAGTGCCATCTCGATATAGTGGTCCAGCCCTTCGGTCCGGCCCCTGGCGATGCGCAACTGAAGCAGTTCAAGGCTGCCCATGACACCGGTCAGCAGGTTGTTGAAGTCGTGCGCCAGGCCGCTGGTCAGTTGCCCGACAGCCTCCATCTTGTGGGCCTGCCGCAGTCGCGCCTCGGCTTCGCGGCGTTGGCTGAGGTCCATCGCTTCCGGCAGGATCGCAGTCACGGCGCCGTGGGCGTCGAATACCGGCCGCATGGAAAAATCCAGGATGGTTTCGCCGGCCGCCAGATTGAGTGTCACTTCCTGCCGCATGCTTTGCCCGGTGGCGACTGTCCTGACGGCGGCTTCCACCTGTTCGGGCATCCCCGGCGTCTGGGCAAACCACGGGGCTTCCCAGAACTTCCGCCCGACGACATCGTCCAGTCGGCTGTCGATTGCGGCCAGGGATGTCGGATTGGCGTGCAGGATGGTCCCGTCAGGTTCCAGAAGTCCCTGGTACTGGTAACTGCTCTCGAAGATCGACCGCATCCGCAGCTCGGAGCGTTCCAGCGCCTCGGCCTGCTCTCTTTCCGCGGTGAAATCGCGGCCGATCGCATTGATCACGCCGCCGGCGGGGACGCACTTCCAGTGGATCCAGCGATGGCTGCCGTCCTTGTGGCGGTATCGGTTCACCACGCCCAGCTGCGACCGGCCGGTGCGAAGTTCCTCGACACCCTTCAGGGTGAGATCGAGGTCGTCGGGATGCACCAGGTCGAACAGACATGTGCCCCGCATTTCCGGCTCGGTCCAGCCGAGGGTCCGGGTCCAGGCCGGGTTCAGTGCCTGGACACAGCCGTCGAAGCCAGCGATGACCATCAGGTCGGTGGAAAACTGCCACAGGCGATCGCGGTCAGACCGCAGGGATTCGGCGGCTTCGCGGTCATTCGTGCGGTCGAGGATGACCCGGACAGTACCGGCGGCTCGGCCGCCCTCATCGAGCAGCTTCGTTGCTTCCACCTGCGCCCACAGTCGTGTGCCATCACGGCGCGGCAGCCAAATTTCCATGCGGCTGCCGGCGTCGGCGACATTCAGCAACGCACTGGCATCCGCCCGGATGCCATCCCGGACAGTGAGCAGGGTGCCCAGGCCCTTTCCCAGCGCCTCGGCCTCGGTCCACCCAAGAAGGCGGGTGGCGCCGACGCTCCAGTCCACGATCCTTTCATAACAATCCGTTACGATGACGCAAGTGGTGACGGCGGCATCGATAATCCTGCGGTATCGATCGTCGTCCAATCCTGCGTTGCCCGGCATTGGGCGCAGCGCGGCGCGTGAGACTGTCTGCGTCATGGTCGTGGCGAGTTCCCGGGAAGACATCTCAACCGATAGCGGTTCGACCGTGGCCTGGAATGGCGCCCGACAAAAGTAAGTTGCCTGGCGCGTCACTTCCACCCACCCGCTTTCCGACCGCGCGGTTTGGGCCGGGTTTCGTGTCTCGTTCTCACTCCTATGTGAATGAAATTACCTTGATCCAGGGTGACACGGCCGACCAGTGGCTGCCGCTATCGAAATTTTTTGCTGATTTGTTCGGATTCCGACACCCGCTGG
>DAICYU010000120.1:241-9132 GCA_027311485.1 Acetobacteraceae bacterium | reverse complement strand
GGCCACGTCGGGTGTTGCTTCGCCGGCCTCTGGTGCGAATCCGGCCGGTTCAAACTCGATCAGGGCGCCAAGGTTCGGGGCGCCGCCGCGGCCCAGGAGGTTGGCGGCGACGTCGGCATCGTCCGCGAGCACGACGGGCAGCGCGACCGGATCATGAATGCCGGCGGCGTTTAGGGCTACCGCAGCGTCGTCGTCGCCGTGCACCACGACAGCCCGCACTGAAATACGATTAAAGCTGGGAATTTCGTTTCGCGGGTTGTGAGGCATGTCAGACCATAATGTTCACGTTACGTTCTTACACTTGGTTGGCGAAAATTACAAGCCGTTTTGCCGGTGAACACGGTGTTGGTCCGGTGGATGGATGGGGGCGTGGAAATCCCGCGCAGAGTCGGCCATGACCACCCTGCCGCCCGGATTGTGGGCTATCCGCCGGCTTGGTCGGCTTCCGGCAGAATCGCGGTATTCAACGGTAGGACGGCACCCATCCAGCTGGCATTCAGCGTGTGGTCATCGCGCGGACGGCCGGATTCCGGATGCAGCAGAATCGTCAGGCCCTGGCGGTTCATCATCACGAACGGCACAAGTGTCGGGAAGACCTCCACCGAAAACAGGATCTGGTACATGGCGGTGGGATGCGGTCCAACCGGCACATCGTGCCATCGGCCCATACGGACAGGAAATCGCTGTTCGACCCAGGAGCGTAACTGCGCGGCGCGTGCTCGGCCCCCGGCGTCGTTCGGGTCGTAGTAGACGTGCATGTGGTAGTTCGCGATCCGTGCAGGATCTACCGGGGCGGGATCGACCGGGATGGCGTCCATTACACCTCCTTGTCCAACAGATGCCTGACCTCACGCTTGGCAACCTTGCCGTAGCCGGATTTCGGCAGGTCCGGCCAGACAACAAAGCGGCTTGGCCACTTGTACTTGGCCAGCTTGCCGTCCAGGTGGGACAGCATCTCAGCCTCGGTCACGACCGCACCGTTTTCCAGCACCAGGACGGCGGTGCCGCTCTCCCCCCATTTCTCATGCGGCATGCCTACGACGCAGGCCTCGGCCACTGCCGGATGCAGCAGCAGTGCCTCCTCGATTTCCCGCGGATACACGTTCGAGCCGCCGCTGATGTACATGTCCGACGCTCGGCCGGTGATGTAGACAAAACCGCGCGCGTCGATATGCCCCAGGTCGCCGGTGTGGAACCAGCCATGGGCGGTGGCCTTCGCGGTTGCATCGGGGTTGTCATGATAGCCGGCAAACACGCCGGGGCCACGAACGCAGATCTCACCGGTAGCGCCGGCGTCCAGCAAGCGGCCTGTGTCGTCCAGGATGGCGACCTCCATGCCGGTGCGCGGGAAGCCGCAGCTGCCAACCGGCATTTCCAGGTTGTTTTCACTGTGCAGATGTGGCGGCAGCACGGTGATGTTGCCGGTGACCTCACCCAGGCCGAAATACTGCACGATGACTTTCCCCAGCTTGCGCAGGGCATGCACCTGGTCGGCACGATACATCGGTGCGCCGGCATAGATGACATAGCGCAGGGAGCTGTGGTCGTACCGGTCCACCGCATCGTGCCGCGTCAGCATCGTCAGGATGGTGGGCACGGTGAACATGTTGGTGACGCGATGCCTCTCCACCAGCCGCCAGGCCTCCTCGCAGTCCAGGCGTTCGCCGGACAGCAGGATGCTGGGCGCTCCGCGGGCGATCTGCGGCAGCGCGTGAACACCGGCGCCGTGCGACAGCGGGGCGACCACCAGGCTGGCGTCGTTCTCCGTGGTTGCTGGCATAAGGTCGCAGAGATGGTTGCAGACCACATATTCAAGCTGACCGTGGGTCAGGATGCCGGCCTTCGGGCGGCCGGTGGTGCCTGATGTGTAGAAGAACCACGCCGGATGATCGCGGTCCACGTCAACGGCACGGGCGACGGGCGCCGCGTGGCCGGTCAGGGTTTCCCAGTCTTGCGCGCCGCTGCCACCAATGCTGATTTCCAAGCGGCAGGCCGGGTTCTCTGCCCGCGCCGCCGCCGCATGGTCGGGAAATGCGGTGTCGAAGATATGCGCCGTCGCACCCGACGATTGCGCGAGGTAGGCCACTTCGGGCGGCGTGAGTCGGAAGTTGGTCGGCACCCAGGTCGCACCTATCATCCAGGAAGCGAACATCGTCTCCAGCACGGCATTGGAATTGCGCGCGTGCAGCAGGATGCGGTCGCCGTGGCGCACGCCCAATGCCGACAGGGCGCCGGCCGCCGCCTGCACCCGGCGGAGGAAATTCGCCCAGGTCCAGGTGGTGTCCCGCCAGATGATGGCGGGACGATCAGGGAAACGGCGCGCCGACTGGATAAGCAGGTGCGCCAGATTGGACGTCGGGATCAGCGCACCGGCTCCAGGATCGAGACATAGTTGGCCACCGCCGCGCCCCCCATGTTGAACACCGCGCCAAGATCGGCCTTCGGCAGTTGCATGCCGCCCGGTGCCTGACCCGTGAGCTGCATGGCCGTGATGGCGTGCATCGACACGCCTGTGGCGCCGATCGGGTGGCCCTTGGCCTTCAGGCCGCCGGACGGATTGATCGGCAGCTTGCCGTCCTTCGCGGTCCAGCCCTCCAATACCGCCCGCGCACCCTGGCCCGCGGGTGTCAGGCCCATCGCCTCATATTCGAGAAGTTCAGCAATGGTGAAGCAGTCATGCGATTCGACGAAGGACAGGTCGGCCAGGCGGGCGTCGGCGGTATCAAGCGCGCGCGCCCAGGCCTGGGCGGCGCCCTCGAACTGGGTGATGTCGCGCTTGCTGATCGGCAGGAAATCGTTGACCTGGACGGCGGCCTTGAAGCGGACGGCCTTTCCCATCGCCCTGGCGGTTTCCTCATCCGCCAGGATCAGGGCGGCGGCGCCGTCGGACACCAGGGAGCAATCGGTGCGCTTCAAGGGCGGCGCGACGTATGGGTTCTTCTCGCTGACCGTGCGGCAGAAGTCGAAGCCCAGATCCTTGCGCATCTGCGCGAAGGGATTGTCGACGCCGTTTTTGTGGTTCTTTGCGGCGATTGCGGCCAGAGCATCGGACTGGTCGCCATAGCGCTGGAAATATTTCTCGGCGATGCGGCCGAAGACCCCGGCGAAACCGGCCGGGATGTCTGCTTCTTCCTTCTGATAGCTGGCCTTCAGCAGGATGTCGCCGACCTCCTTGCCCGAGGTAGCGGTCATCTTCTCGACGCCGATCACCAGGGCGAAGCGGCCGCGGCCGGACAGCAGGAAATCCCGTGCGCCATAGACGGCGGCGGACCCCGAGGCGCAGGCGTTCTCGAACCGGGTAATCGGCTTGAAGCGCAGCTCGGGCACATGCTGGAGGACCAGGGAGGCCGGAAAGTCCTGGGCGGAAAAGCCGTTGTTGAACAGGCTGACGAAGCTGGCATCGATGTCGTGCGGTGCGATGCCGGCATCCTGGATGGCGGCGCCGGCGACGCGGCCGATCAGGGATTCGATGTCGGGATCTTCCAGCTTGCCGAAGGGCGAGTGGGCCCAGCCGATGATACAGGCTTCGGTCATGATGGTTCCTCCTGGTTCGTGTGAATCAGGTTAGCGGATTGAAGCAGCGAATGGGAGATAGGGGCCATGATCCGCCGCCGCGCCAGGCAACCGGCTGGCGCCCGCCGGTTGCCTGCGTTGGATTCCAATCCCAGGATTGCTCGATACAATGTGACCGCTTCGCTTCCACTTTTCGCGAGCCGTCGCGCGTTCACGCCCAACCACGTCACTAAACCGTCATTCCGAAGGGTCGGCGCATGTCGATGACGCAATACACCGCCCGCAAATCGCTTGATGCCATTGCCAAAAGTGCCGACGGACACGGCTCCGGCCTGACCCGAACGCTCGGTCCGTTCTCACTAATCGGCCTGGGCATCGGTTGCATCATTGGTGCCGGCATCTTCGTCCTGACCGGAAAGGCCGCCGCCAGTTACGCCGGCCCGGCGATTTCGCTTTCGTTCATCCTGTCCGGAGTCGCCTGTGCCTTCGTCGGCCTGTGCTACGCGGAACTGGCGGCGATGATTCCGGCTTCAGGCAGCGCTTACACGTATGCGTATGCAACTGTGGGCGAAATCTTCGCCTGGATCATCGGCTGGGATCTCATCCTGGAATACGCGATGGGAGCGTCCACCGTGGCCGTTGGATGGTCCGGCTATTTTACCAGCCTGCTGGACGGCTTCGGCGTTCATTTGCCGGCCGCCTGGGTGAACGCGACCGGGACGGTCGTCAAGCTGGCCGACGGCGCCTCAGTGACAGCAATCTTCAACTTGCCGGCGGCGCTGATCGTTGCAGGGCTGACGGCGCTGCTGATGCTGGGAACACGGGAATCGACCCGGGTGAACAACATCATGGTCGCGTTCAAGCTGTTCGTCGTCGTAGCGGTCATCGTCGTTGGCGCGATGTTTCTGAATACCCACAACTGGGTGCCGTTCATTCCCGCGAACACAGGCAGCTTCGGAAATTTCGGCTGGAGCGGCATCCTGCGCGGCGCCTCGGTGGTGTTCTTCGCTTATATCGGCTTCGACGCGGTTTCGACGGCGGCGCAGGAGGCGAAACGACCGCAGCGGGACATGCCGATCGGCATCCTGGGATCGTTGGTGATCTGCACGATCCTCTACATTCTGATGGCGCTGGCGATGACCGGGTTGGTGCCGTATCAGAAGCTCGGGGTCGCCGACCCGGTCGCGGTGGCGATTGATGCGACCGGCATCGGCTGGCTGTCCGTGCTGGTGAAGTTCGCCGCCCTGGCCGGACTGACGACCGTGATCTTCGTGCTGCTGTTCGGGCAGGCGCGCATCCTGTTTTCGATGGCGACCGATCGCCTGTTGCCGCCGCTGTTCAGCCAGGTGCACCCGCGGTTCCGCACGCCTCTGCTGAGCCAGGGGGTCATCGGGGTCATCGTGGCACTGATTGCCGGCTGTTTCCCGATCGGTTTGCTGGGAGAGATGGTCAGCATCGGCACGTTGTTCGCATTTCTGCTGGTGTGCCTCGCGGTCATTCACCTGCGGCGGCATGAGCCGAGCACCAAGCGGCCGTTTCGTACGCCGGGCGTGCCTGTCGTGCCGTTGCTGGGAATGGCGTTTTCCCTGCTGCTTATGATCGGGCTGCCGCTGGCGACATGGCTGCGGCTGGTGGTGTGGCTGGCGATCGGTCTGGTGATCTATTTTGGCTACGGACACCGGCATAGCGTGGTGCCGGCACCGGGGGAGTGATGCGGGTCGTCGTTGCCGTTCTGCTTGGCTGGTCCGTGGTTTTGCTGGCGGCCCCCGGCGTCACGGCGGCTGATCTGGCGACGCGATGCGCCGCAGCCGGCAACGACGATACGATCCGGCCATACGACGCGTCGCTGCGGGCTCAGCTGCAGAAAAGCTATGAGCGGCTGTTTCCAAAGGCGCCGGTCGATGACCGAATGATTGCGGCACAAGCGCACATCCGCTGTATGGATGGCCGTCTTTACGCATGCTTTGCCGGCGCGAACCTTCCCTGTCGAAAGATGAACACCGCGCGCGCCAACACGGGCGCGGCTGCATTCTGCCGCAGCAACCCTGATGCGCCTGTCGTGCCGGCATTCGCGACCGGGCACGACAGCATCTACGAATATCGGTGTCGCTCGGGCAAAGCGGAGATCACCGGGCGAACGCTTTTTGATCTTGATTCGCGGGGCTTCGCGAAGCGCCTGTGGACACCGCTTGATTGAAGCGGCGTCGACGGTGGTGCCCCGGCTTTGCGTTCCCCCGCCCTGTATTCCCGGGCTGTGTGTTATTCCGCCATCATAAGCCTCGCCAAGCCTGCCGGCTCGGTCAGCATCGGGTAATGCCCCGTGTCCAGCTCGTACCACCGTGCCTTCAGCGTTTCGGCGGCGCGTTTCTGGTGTGCAAGCGGCGGATTGACGCTCTGGCGGCACCAGATGACCGAGGCATTCCAGTCCTGCTGCCAGAACCGGTCCAACTTCACCGGCTGCTGCATCGCGGCGACCGGATGCGGTGTGTAGCGGGCCAGCGCCCAGTCCTTCGTGGCGCCGTCCAGGGAAGCGAACATGCGATTGGCCGCGTCCTCACGCGAAGGGCCGGTTCTGAGGTCCGTGGTGACAGCGGTCGGGCGCTTCACATGGTCGGCGACGGTTTCGCCGTTGAACAGGGCCAGGGCGTCAGCCAGCACGATGCGGCCAATGCGGTCCCGCGCAGTCTCGGCGACGCGGCAGGCAACCATGCCGCCGCAACTGGTGCCGACCAGGACGATGTCGCGCAGGTCCTCGAAGAACAGCATCTCGGCGATCTCGGCCGCGTGGCTTTCCGTATCGATCCCCGACCGCAGCGCATGGCGGCGTTCGGCGCAGCCATCCAGCGTCGGGGTGAACACCGTGTGGCCGGCGGCGCGCAGGTAAGGCGTGACGCGCTGCCAGATCCAGCCGCCTTGATAGGCGCCATGGAGCAGGACATAGGTTGCCATCGTCGTTTTCCCCCGTTCATTGTGAAGACAAGATCAGCACAGCGAGAGGAGAACGCCAAATGGCAAGCCGTACGGTGGAATTCTATAGCGAGGGGACGCGGCTGGCTGGGGATCTGTTCACGCCAGACGATCTGCGGCCGGGAGAACAACGGGCCGGCATCCTGCTGTGCCACGGCTACACCGGCGTTCGAAACCTGTATCTGCCGGATACTGCGCGGGCGCTGAATCAGGCCGGTTACGTGGTGCTGACGTTCGACTACAAGGGCTGGGGTGACAGCGAAGGTTCGAAGTCGCGCCTGTCGCCGTACGGGCGTGTACTGGATTCGCAGGCAGCCCTGACGTTCCTGGGCATTCAGGACTGTGTCGATGCCGATCGGCTGGGGATCTATGGCACGAGCTACGGTGGTGCGACGGTTGTCTGGACGGCGGCGGTCGATCCACGGGTCAGGGTGGTGGTATCCGTCGTTGGCGTCGGCAACGGGCGGCGCTGGATGCGCAGCGTGCGCCGTCCGGACGAATACGCCGATCTGTTGAAGCGGGCCGAGGCCGACCGGATTCGCCGCGTGACGACCGGCCACTCCGAATTCACCGACAGGAATGCGGTGCTGCTGCCGGACCGGCAGTCGGCGGAATTGGCTGCGGCGGCGCGCAAGGGCAATCCCGGCGCGGTCGGCGAAATCCCGCTGGAATACATCGACGACACACTCGGATTTCACCCCGAATGGGTGGTGGACAAGATCGCGCCGAGGCCGGTTCTGTTCATCACCTGCGACGATGACCGTCTGGTGCCGCCGGAGGAAAGCGAGGCGTTGTATGCCAAGGCCGGTGAGCCGAAAAGGCTGATCACGCTGAAAGGCTGGGGCCACTATGAGGTGTACACCGGCGAGGCATTCCGGCAGGTGATTACACCCACCCTGGCGTGGTATCAGGAACACCTGCCTGCTGTTTGATGCTGGCCTGCTGTTTCGTGCCGGCCTGCTGTTTTATGAAGGTGCCTTGATGTCTGATACGCCGCCCGACCGCTTGTCCAACGACCCGCGCAGCCCGTTCTACGATGAGGCTGCCTTGAGCCGCGGCATCGGAATCCGCTTCAAGGGTGTGGAGAAGACGAACGTTGAGGAATATTGCGTCAGCGAGGGCTGGATCCGGGTCGCCGTCGGCAAGACGGTGGACCGGCGCGGGCATCCGTTGACGATGAAGGTCAACGGTCCGGTCGAACCTTACTTCCGGACTGACGCGGAGGCCTGATACCGGGTTCCCGATGATCGCGCCGTTCTCGCACGGCTCGCGGATTCCGGGCCCGCGGCGAGATCGGCGTTATCATAGTCTGCGCCCATCGCGTGACCGCGGCGCGCTCGACCAAGCGGTGCCCTGATCGACCGGATCGGCCAGAAATGGATTGCGGTTACCGGCGGCGTGCGGTGCGGTCCAGAGCCGGCTGCATTGCCTTTCCTTAAGGTCACGTCGCTCGATACCGTACGCGTGAACCCCCTCCCGTGGTAAAGTTCCTCAAGACACGGGAGGACCATAAGCATGTCACAGACGGCCGCATTCGCTTTTGACCCGCGCAACCCAGCCTTCCTCGCCGATCCCTATCCCGTTTTCCACCGGCTGAGAGCCACCGCGCCGGTGTGGAAGGCCCCAGTTGGCCGTTGCTTCCTCAGCCGCTACGACGACTGCGCCCTGGTGGTTCGCGATCGCCGCTTCGGCAAGGATTACGACAACCCCGACGCGTTGAAGCGCCGATTCGGTCCCACGGCGCTGGACGAACCAGCCGTGCGGGAGATCGTGCACATGATGCTGCTGCGCGATCCGCCCGACCACACCCGTTTGCGGGGTTTGGTCACCAAAGCCTTCACTGCGCGGCGGATCGAAGCGATGCGTGGCTGGGTGCAGGATTTGACCGATCGGCTGCTGGACAAGGTCGTGTCGCAGGGGCGGATGGACGCAATCCGCCATCTGGCGTTTCCACTGCCGGTGTTGGTCATTTGCGAACTGCTTGGCATCCCGGAGGAAGATCGCGCTGGATTTGTCAGCGGCACCACCACCGGCGCGCCATTGCTGGAACCGACAATGCCGTCCCGGGAGGTGCTCGATGATGCCAATCGCGGCACCGAGGAAAGCAAAGCCTATTTCGAAGCTATCTTCGAGGCTCGGCGGCGCGAGCCGCGGGACGATCTGATCACCCAGCTTGTGCAGGCTGAGGAGCAGGGCGACCGGCTGACCGGTGACGAACTGCGTGCCAATGTCAGGTTGCTGTTCGCCGCGGGGCATGAAACGACGGTGAACCTGATCGGCAACGGACTGTTGGCACTGCTGCGCAATCCGGCCCAATGGCAGATCCTCCGCGACGACCCGACGCTGGTTCCGAATGCGGTCGAGGAACTTCTCCGATATGATTCGCCGGTTCAGGCGATCGCCCGCGTGAC
>DAICYU010000120.1:0-231 GCA_027311485.1 Acetobacteraceae bacterium | reverse complement strand
GTGACCACCGAACCGGTCGAACTGAGCGGCGTGGCGCTTGACAAGGGAGAGATGCTCGTCGCCCTGCTTGGCGCCGGCAACCGCGACGCGGCGGTGTTTGAAGATCCGGACCGCCTGGATGTCACCCGGAAAGATTTGAAGCCGCTGTCTTTCGGCGGCGGCATTCATTTCTGCCTCGGCGCACAGCTGGCGCGAATCGAGGCGGCGGTAGTTCTGGAAACCCTGCTGCGA
>DAICYU010000011.1:17826-20401 GCA_027311485.1 Acetobacteraceae bacterium | reverse complement strand
TCTCGAAGGAGATGCTGCAGGAATGGGAATGGAGCTGCCGCTACCCCGAGCAGCCGGAGATCCTGCGCTATCTCAACTATGTTGCTGACAAGCTCGACCTGCGGCGGGACATTCAGTTCAACACCAAGGTGACAGCCGCCCGGTACAATGAGGCCAGCCATCGCTGGGACATTCAAACGGACGGCGGCGGACGCGCCTCTGCCAAATTCCTGATTACCGCGGTCGGGTGCCTTTCGACCGCGCAGAAGCCGCAGATCAAAGGGCTCGAGACATTCGCGGGCAAATGGTACCACACCGGTCACTGGCCGCACGAAGGTGTCGATTTCACCGGCAAGCGGGTCGGCCTGATTGGCACGGGATCCAGCGGCATCCAGGCCACGCCGGTCATTGCGCAGCAGGCGGCGCATCTGACCGTCTTCCAGCGGACGCCGAATTTCAGCGTTCCCGCCCGGAATGCACCGATGACGGCCGAGTTCCAGCAGCAGGTGAAGGCAAACTATGATGAGATCGTGCGGAAGGTCCGTGGCTCGTTTACGGGCATGCCGTTCGACATGCCCGAAAAGTCGGCTTTGGAGGTAACCCCGGAGGAGCGTCGGCGCACCTACGACGAATACTGGGACCGGGGTGGGTTCGGGTTGTTGTTTGCCACGTATAACGACCTGATCCTGAACAAGGAGGCGAACGACACCGCTGCCGAGTATGTGCGGGAGCGGATACGCCAGATCGTCCGCGACCCGGCCGTGGCTGACATCCTGTGCCCGCGCGACTACCCGATCGGCACCAAGCGCCCGCCGATCGACACCGACTACTTTGAGACGTTCAACCGCGACAACGTCACGCTTGTCGATCTCCGGGTGTCACCAATCGAGGCGATCACCCCGAAGGGTATCCGCACGCAGGCTACCGAGTATGAGCTGGATGCAATCGTCTTTGCGACCGGCTTCGATGCCATGACCGGCTCGTTGTTCCGGCTGGGCATCCAGGGCCGCGGCGGAGTCGCGCTGCAGGATAAATGGGCCGACGGTCCGCACACCTACCTTGGCGTGGCGACGGCCGGTTTCCCCAACCTGTTCATGATTACCGGGCCGGGAAGCCCCTCGGTGCTCAGCAACATGCCGGTGTCCATCGAGCAGCATGTCGAATGGATCAGCGACTGCATCAGCTACATGCGGGCACATGGCTTTGACACCATTGATGCGACGCGGCCGGCCGAGGAAGCCTGGGTCGCCCACGTCAATGAAGCGGCCGAGGCGACGTTGTTCCCCCAGGCGAACTCCTGGTACATGGGGGCCAACATTCCCGGCAAGCCGCGGGTGTTCACGCCGTATATCGGCGGCGTCGGGCACTACAGGGACGTGTGCCAGGAGGTCGCCGACAAAGGGTATGAGGGCTTCGTGATGGCGCAAAGCCGGCAGGAAGCAACAGCGGTGGCCTGACGATCAAACGCCGGGGACTGTCGCCCCGGCGTTTTCTATTATGCGCCGGTGGCCGTGGCCGAACCAGCCCGTATCGGCTGTCAGGCAGCGACGTTCAGCGTGTCGGATACGGTAAACGGCGCTTCGGTCTTTTCCCGCAGTTCGTTCAGCGTCACGTCCGGCGCGATATCGATCAGCTTCAGGCCGCCGTCGTGTCCCTTGCGGGGAATTTCGAAAACACCCAGGTCGGTGATCACAAGATCAATCACCCCCGCGCCGGTCAGCGGCAGGTTGCAGCGCTTCAGCAGCTTTGGCTTGCCACCTGCAGTATGCTCCATCAGCACCACCACGCGCTTGACCCCGGCCACGAGGTCCATCGCGCCGCCCATGCCCTTGACCATCTTGCCCGGGATCATCCAGTTCGCCAGGTCGCCGTTCTCAGCGACCTGCAGTGCACCCAGGATCGAGATGTCGATGTGCCCGCCGCGCACCATCGCGAAGCTGGCGGCGCTGTCGAAGAAGCTGGTGGTCGGCAATTCGGTGACGGTCTGCTTGCCGGCGTTGATCAGGTCGGCGTCTTCCTCGCCTTCAAACGGGAACGGGCCCATGCCCAGCATCCCGTTCTCCGAGTGCAGCTGGATCGACATGCCTTCAGGAATATGGTTTGCCACCAGGGTCGGGATGCCGATCCCCAGGTTGACGTAAAATCCGTCTTGCAGTTCTCGGGCCGCGCGGGCGGCCATCTGATCGCGGGTCCAGGGCATTGTCGTGGCCTCCGTTCAGTAGCGCTTGCGCACGGTGCGCTGTTCGATCCGTTTCTCGATCGTGTCCAGCTTGACGATCCGGTTCACGAAGATGCCGGGCGTGATGATGTGGTCGGGATCGATCTGTCCGGCCTCGACGATATCTTCGACCTCAACCACCACGGCCTCGCCGGCGGTGGCCATGATCGGGTTAAAGTTGCGGGCGGTCTTGCGGTAGATCAGGTTGCCTTCGGCGTCGGCCTTCCAGGCGTGAATCACGGACAGGTCGGCGCGCAGGCCGCGTTCCATCACATAGACCCGGCCATCGAATTCCTGGGTCTGCTTGCCTTCGGCGATCTGTGTGCCGGCGCCGGTCGCGGTGAAGAAGGCGGGAATGCCCGCCCCGCCGGCGCGGAT
>DAICYU010000011.1:0-17816 GCA_027311485.1 Acetobacteraceae bacterium | reverse complement strand
CGGATGCGTTCAGCCAGCGTGCCTTGCGGGTTGAACTCGATTTCCAGTTCCCCGGCCAAGTATTGCTTGGCGAACGTCGCGTTCTCCCCGACGTAGGAGCTGATCATCTTCTTCACCTGCCGCGTATGCAACAGCAGGCCGAGCCCCGCATCGTCGATGCCGGCATTGTTGGAGATGATCGTCAGATCCTTCACCCCGCTGTCGCGGATGGCCAGGATCAGGGACGATGGGATGCCGCACAGCCCGAACCCGCCAGACATGATTGTCATGCCGTCGCGCAGCAGGCCAGCCAGCGCCGCCGCCGCGTCCGGGTAGATCTTGTTGACCGCCATGCACTCCCCCAACCGGAAACCGGCTCGCATCTAGCCGAAGCCAGGGCGGGTCAGCAAGCGCCCCAGATGAACGTCAGCTCGTGCTTGTTGTTGAACAGGTGAATGACACGCGCCCCCGGGATGGCCGCAAACGCCTCAGCCGCGTCATGGTCGGTCGGTCCCTGGAACTTGATGGTGCAGATGATCGTCCGCGCCGCCCCGGCGTCGATCCAGCGGCGCACCATGGCCAGCAGGCGGTCCGGATAGGCGATGACATCGCTGAACAACCAATCCACCGGTTCCGGCGCCAGGGCGAAGGCGCTGTCCAGGCGCTGCTCCACGCCAGGCATGGCCACTATCGCCGGGTCAAGCGGCGCCTTGTCCACCGCGATGACGGACGCGCCAAGCTTCGCCAGGACCCAGGTCCAGCCGCCGGGCGAGGCGCCCAGGTCGATGCAACGCTCCCCCGGCGCAGGCCACCGCCCCAACCGCACCAGCGCTTCCCACACTTTCAAATACGCCCTGCTCGGCGGTCCGGCGCGGTCCTCGACGAAATGGCATTCGCCGTTGACGAACGGGCTGGACTTGGCCGTGCTGAACAGCATCCGGTCGGCCGCCAGCAAGGTCCACGCCCCGAGGTGGGAGGTCGGCGCCGCGGCCGGGAAGACCAGCGGCGCCGCCTTCACCGGCGGCAGCCGCTCGGTGATCAGCGCCATCCGTCTGTGATGCGCCACGCCGTAGGCGGACCAGTTACGCTGGATGGCGCGCAGCGTGTCAGCCGCTGCCTTGACCGACGGCACGTCAGCTTCCCGTGGGTCGGTCCAGGTATCCAGGGCCCAAGCCGCCTGCACCGGTGGATCGGCTGACAGCAACAAGCGGCCGATCCATGGGCCGATAGCGACGCCGCGCCGACCGAGCTCCTCGGCCAGGGGCGCTTCGAACCCGTCAGCGGCCAGGTAGGCGGCGCGGATCATCGGCTGCGCAACGTCGACGCTCCCAGCAGCAGCCAGCCGATCATCAGCAGCGTCCCGCCGGCCGGCGGCACCGGCCCCAGGGATCGGCCGGTCAGCCCCAGGTAATAGACGGCGCCGCAGAACAGGATAATGCCCAGCGTAAAGGCGAATCCGGCGGCATCAGCCAGCCGGCCACCACGCGGCGACCATAGCCCGGTGAACAGCAAGGCCAGCGCGTGCCAGCCCTCCATCTGCACGGCACTGGCGACGATGCCGCGTGCCTCCGGTGCCACCACGTGCGCCGCCACCGCGGCCATTGCCACCGCCCCGAACCCGGCGAGACCACCCAAACCAACCCAAACTCTCTGCATTGCCTGTTTCCCACGGCCCCAGCCGCATGTAACATAGGGAATTATGCCCCGTGGCGACCTGTTTCCTGAAATCGGCCCCTACGAGACCGGCTATCTGCCGTTGTCCGGCGGACATGTGATGTATTGGGAGCAAGCCGGCAACCCGAATGGCCGGCCGGTCCTGTTTCTGCACGGCGGTCCCGGCGCGGGCGCCGGCGCCGTGCACCGGCGTTTCTTCGATCCCGGATATTGGCGGATCATCATTTTCGACCAGCGCGGCGCCGGCCGATCCCGACCGTTGGGCGGCCTGGACGACAACACGACGCCCGACCTCGTGGCCGACATCGAAGTGCTGCGAATCCATCTCGCGATCGACCGGTTCCTGCTGTTCGGCGGCTCCTGGGGCTCGACGCTGGCGCTGGCCTATGCGCAGGCACACCCGCAGCGCGTCGCCGGCTGCGTGCTGCGCGGGGTGTTCCTGGGGCGGGAGCAGGAGGTCGAATGGTTCCTGCATGGGATGCAGGCAGTGTTTCCGGAAGCCCATGCCGCGTTCAGCGGCTTTCTGCCCGAAGCCGAGCGGGGCGACCTGCTGGGCAGCTTCCTGCGTCGGCTGACCGATCCTGACCCGACCATTCACCTTCCGGCAGCGCGGGCATGGTCGGTGTACGAAGGCACCTGCAGCACTCTGCTGCCAAGCCCCGAGACCGTCACCGGCTTTTCCCAAGACCGCACCGCCCTGGGGCTGGCGCGAATCGAGGCGCATTATTTCCAGCACCGCCTGTTCCTGCCCGAACGCGGGTTGCTGGGGCACATGGACCGGATCGCGCATATCCCGGCGGAGATCGTGCAGGGGCGCTACGACATGATCTGCCCGACCACCACAGCGTTCGAACTGGCCAGCGCATGGCGCAATGCGCGGCTGACGATCGTGCCCGATGCTGGACACTCGGCGTTGGAACCGGGAATACGACGCGCGCTTGTAGCCGCGGTGGAACGGTTCCGCGGCGGACGATAACGGAGGACTTCGATGAACGTCGGTGTGATCGGCCTGGGCAGCATGGGCATGGGCGCGGCGCTGAACCTGCTGCAGAAAGGCCACGTCGTCACCGGCTGCGACGTGCGCGCGGAAGCGCGGGCCGCGTTCGCGTCTGAGGGCGGGGCCGTCGCGGCATCGCCGGACGCGATGCCGCTGGACCTTGAGGCGGTGGTGGTCTTTGTCATCAACGCTGCCCAGACTGAACAGGTGCTGTTCGGCGAAAACGGTTGCCTCGCGCGGATGCCGAAAGGCGGCGTCGTGCTGTGCTGCGCCACCGTGGCGCCCGAGGCGGCACGAGCCCTGGGCCGGCGGATCGAAGCGGCCGGCTTCCAGATGCTGGATACACCCGTCTCGGGCGGATCGGTTGGCGCGCGGGCCGGGACCATGACCGTCATGGGTTCCGGATCGGAAGCCGCTTTCGCCAAGGCCAAGCCGGTGCTGGACGCGATCTCCACCAAGGTCTGGCGGCTTGGCGATGAGGTTGGCGTCGGGTCGACAGTGAAAATGGTCAACCAGTTGCTCGCCGGTGTGCATATCGCCACGGCAGCCGAGGCGCTGGCACTGGGCATCCGCGCGGGGGCGGACCCGGAAACGCTGTTCAAGGTGATTTCGGAATCCGCCGGCAGCTCCTGGATGTGGCAGAACCGGGTGCCGCATATCCTGCAGGGCGATGATACCCCGAGTTCGGCGGTGAATATCTTCGTCAAGGACCTGGGCATTGTGTTGGACCAGGCGCGGGCGTTGACCTTTCCGCTGCCGATGGCAGCCGCGGCGCATCAGCTGTTCCTGGCCGCAGCGGCGAACGGGCAGGGGCCCAAGGATGATGCCTTCGTGATCCGGGTATGGCAGGCCCTGACCGGGATCGACCTACCGGAGAAGCAGTAGCGCGGGTTCGGTGGCCGGCCGGGACGTTTCGCCCTGATCGGAGCATCCTGCCCGGGGCAACCCTGACCGGGGCAACCCTGACCGGGGCAATCAGGCAGGTATGCCGCGCAGCGCCTGCGGCGGCCCGGACGCTGGCATGCCCATTTCCACTGCCACTCCCGATCCGTTGTCAAACCTTCCCTAATCTTCACGCAACAGGCCGCTGGAACCCTCGTTACTGCGGTGCTTCTTGTCGCTTAGCGGAGGAACATTATGCGATTTTACAGCCTCGCCGTCTTTGGTGCTTCGGTTGCCTTGATGGCCGCACCCGCCTTTGCGGAGAATTCGGGCCATAACAGCGGCTCTTCCATGTCAAGCCAGTCGCAAGGATCGAACCAGTCGCAGGGGGCGGAGCAGGGCCACGGCAATATCCGGCAGAACCTCGTACAAAGCCTGCAGAAGGCAGGTTTCACCCATGTCCGTGTCGAGCCGGAGGTCTTCGTGGTTCACGCCAGGAACAGCCAGGGTGAACCCGTTCTGATGCGCATCAGCCCGGACTCGATGGAAGCGGTAACGGCGATGCAGCCGGCTAACCAGGGTTCATCCTCCGGTATGAACCACAGCGGTCAGCAACACGCATCGGCCAATTCGGGGTCCGGCACGACCACCACGCAGTAATCACGACGCCGGAATCGCTCTTCGGCGACCGCTTTCATGCCGGTGCAGCAGGCTGGAAGCGCTCCACCCAGCTTGAACGAACGATAGTGACCGGTCATCATCGCGGCATGACCGAGCCACAGAAGCCCCAAGACCGCCTGGCCTACCAGGCCTCCATCGACCGCCCGCGTTTGTCGCTGCCTAACGGCAAGCGCGTGGCGGTCTTTCTGGTCGTCAATATCGAGCGTTGGGACATCGATCGTTCCATGCCGCGCCAGGTGCTGAGTGCGCCGCAGGGGGCTGCGGTAGTCCCCGATCTGCCGAACTGGGCGTGGCACGAATACGGCATGCGCGTTGGTTTCTGGCGTCTGAAGGCGGCGCTGGATGTGCACGGCATTGCGCCTACCCTGGCCATAAACGGCGCCGTTCCGGCCGCCTATCCGCGGGTCACCCAGGCCTGCCGCGATGCGGGGTGGGAGTTCATGGTGCATGGTTACCATCAAATGGCGACGCATCTGGTCGAGGACCAGCGCGCCATGATCCGCGATGCCATCGCCGCGTTGCGCGACGCCGGCGGCCATGAACCTGTCGGTTGGCTCGCGCCCGGCCTGACCGAGACGCTGCACACCCCCGATCTGCTGGCCGAGGCCGGCATCAAATACTGCGCTGACTGGGTCGTGGACGACCTGCCGGCGCATATCGACACCACGCATGGCAAGATGCTCACCATGCCCTACAGCGTGGAGTTGAACGACATTCCGATCATGATGATCCAGCACCACCGGGCCGAGGAGCTGTACGACCGGACGATCGCGCAGTTTGAGCGGCTGTATGAAGAGGCCGAGCATGAGGGGGCGAAGGTGATGGGGCTGGCGGTGCATCCGTATATCAGCGGTGTGCCGCACCGGATCGGCTGGTTTGAACGTGCTCTGGCCCACATGGCAAGCCGTCCTGGCACAGTGTTCTGGCAGGGACGGCAGATCATGGATTGGTACGTGCAGGCAACTGCATGAGCATCATGACTCGATGGGGTCAGCTCAGCCGGGCCGAGCGGGACGCTGCCTATAATAATTCCGCGGCGGTGGCGGACAGCCCGGTGCTGAACGCGGCGCGGGAGGTGGCGTCATCCGTCTTCCGCAGCACCAACGCGCTGCATCTGGATTTGCGCTACGGGAAGCGCGAACGTAACACCTGGGACCTGTTTCCGGTGGCCGATCCGGACGCGCCGTGCATCGTCTTTATCCATGGCGGATATTGGCAGCGGAACAGCAAGGATCAGTTCGCCAACCTGATTGCCGGCCCGCATGCCCGCGGCTGGTCGGCGGCGCTGCCTGGCTACACGTTGGCGCCCGATGCCTCGCTGACCGAAATCGTCGCCGAGATCAACGCCGCGCTCGACTGGCTTGGCGCCCATGGCCCCGCGCATGGGATTAACGGACCCGTGGTGCTGTCCGGCTGGTCGGCCGGCGGGCACCTGACGGCCATGTGCCTGGACCATCCGCTGGTGAAAGCTGGGCTGGCGATCTCCGGCGTCTTCGAATTAGGGCCTGTACGCGACACATACCTGAACGAAAAGCTGCGCTTGACCGAGGATGAAATCGTCTCCCTGTCACCGCTGCGCCTGCCGCCCGTGGCGAAGCCCCTGGCTATCGCATACGGCACCGACGAACTGCCGCCACTTGTCTCGGACAGCCGCGATCTGCATGCGCTTCGTTCAGCGGCGCATCTGCCCGGCGCGCTGATCCCGGTGCCGGGGGCGAACCACTTCACGATCGTGCACGAACTACGCGACCACGATGGATTGCTGACGCGCCACCTGCCGCTGCTGCTGGCGTAAAACGCGATCGCCGGAGGCTGGACGGCTTGGCGGCGTGAATCAGGGTCCCGAACGGCAGCGACCGCATGATTGCTGTCATTTCATCCGATCCCGGCCGATCACGCGTCCCCACCGGTTAAGTAACAGTGACGCTTCCTGCATGGAGCGCTCGACCGCGGCCCGGTAATCCGTCATGCCTTGGCCGGTCAGCAGTGGCGGGGGGTCAGCCGGCGATGGTTCAGCGGTGGGGGACGGGGCGCTTCCGGCGCATGGTGCCGCGGTGCCGGGTGGCGTGAGCACCCGCGCCGCAATCATCGGTGGCGGCCCGGCCGGGCTGATCGCGGCAGAGACGCTGGCGCGGGCCGGCCTGGCGGTCACGGTCTATGACCGGATGCCGACGCTGGGACGCAAGCTGCTGATGGCCGGCCGTGGCGGCCTCAACCTGACGCACTCCGAGCCGCTCGAGGCATTCCTGGCCCGTTACGGTGCGATGCAGGACCGGCTGGCCCCGTTCATCCACGCCTTTCCACCGACGGCGCTGATTGAATGGTGCCATGGACTGGGGCAGGCAACTTTTGTCGGGTCCAGCGGGCGCGTGTTCCCCGTCGCAATGAAGGCATCACCGTTGCTGCGCGCCTGGCGCGTACGTCTGGCGGAACTTGGGGTCCAGATACGGTTGCGGCACCGCTGGACCGGCTGGGATCGGGATGGGCAACTGACCTTCGATACCGGCGACACCGACGACGCGGCCGTGACGATCCTGGCGGCGGGCGGTGCGTCCTGGCCAAGACTGGGCTCGGATGGTGCCTGGGCTGCGTCCCTGACTGAATCGGTAGTTCCGTTCCGCCCCTCCAACTGCGGGTTCAGCGTCGCCTGGTCGGCGCATCTGCAGTCCCGGTTTGCCGGGCGGCCGGTGAAGCGCGTGGCTGTCCGGTTCGGTGACATCACTGTCCGGGGGGAGGTCATGATCACTGCGGCCGGCCTGGAAGGTGGCCCGATCTACGCCTTGTCCGGTCCGTTGCGGGATGCGATCGCGGCAGACGGGCCGGTGACGGTTGCCATTGACCTGCGGCCTGATCTTGATCGGACCGCACTGGCCGAACGGCTGGGCAGCCGGCGCGGCTTGTCGATCGCCAACGTCCTGCGCCGCCAGGCCGGCCTGTCGCCTGAAGCGGCAGCCCTGGTGCAGGAGGCTCTGCACACCGGCGCCGATGGTATGGACCTCGCCGGGTTGATCAAGGCGGTTCCAACACGATTGCTGGCCCCGTCGGCGATCGGCCGGGCCATTTCGTCCGCGGGCGGGCTGCGGCTCGACGCGCTCGACAACCGCCTGATGCTGCGCGATCGCCCGGGCGTGTTCGCCGCGGGCGAGATGCTGGATTGGGAAGCACCGACCGGCGGCTATCTGCTGCAGGGGTGCTTCAGTACCGGCGTTGCGGCGGCGCAGGGGGCCCTGGCGTGGCTGTCATGCGCCTGAGCATGGCTGCCACAGTGCGGCAAGCGGGTTGCGGAACATGCGGTGTTGGTCCAAATCAATGCCCCTGTTTTGTAATCATGGAGCAGACATGTCCGCTACCAGGCCCCGCACCCTGTTCGACAAGATCTGGGACAGCCATGTCGTGGAGCAGCTTCCGGACGGCACCTGCATCCTCTACATCGACCGGCATCTTGTGCACGAAGTCACCAGCCCGCAGGCATTTGAGGGGCTGCGCATGTCCGGCCGCAGGTTGCGCCGGCCCGACTGCACCATCGCCGTTGCCGACCACAATATCCCGACGACAGACCGCCGGCTCGGCATCAAGGAAGAAGACAGCCGTATTCAGGTCGAGACGTTGGAAAAGAACGTCGTCGAGTTCGGCGTGCCCTACATCCCGATCATGGATGTGCGACAGGGCATCGTGCACATCATCGGGCCGGAGTTGGGGATTTCCCTGCCGGGCACGACGATCGTCTGCGGCGACAGCCATACGTCGACCCATGGTGCGCTGGGTGCGCTGGCGTTTGGCATCGGCACGTCCGAGGTCGAACATGTGATGGCAACCCAGACGCTGCTGCAGCGTCCGGCGAAGAACATGAAGATCGAGGTGACGGGCACGCTGGGCTTTGGCTGTTCGGCCAAGGACATCGTGCTGGCGATCATCGGCAAGATCACCACTGCCGGCGGCACCGGCCACGTGATTGAATATACTGGCGACACCATCCGCGCGTTGGACATGGCGGGTCGCTTCACCATCAGCAACATGTCGATCGAGGCCGGTGCCCGCGCCGGGCTGATCGCGCCCGACCAGACGACGTTCGACTACGTTAGGGGGCGGGAGTTCGCGCCCAAGGGCGAGGCGTTCGAACAGGCCGTTGCCTACTGGAAGACGCTCCCCAGCGATCAGGGCGCGCATTTCGACACGGTGGTGACACTGACAACGGCCGAGATCGCGCCGATGATCACCTGGGGCACCACCCCTGGGGCGGTGATCCCGGTCACCGGTGTGGTACCCAACCCAGCTGATGAGCCGGATGAGGCGAAGCGGTCGCAGATGCAGCGCATGCTGGAGTACATGGCGCTGCAGCCCGGCCAGAACCTGCAGGACGTTCCTGTGGACGTTGTCTTCATCGGGTCCTGCACCAACGGCCGGATCGAGGATATCCGTGCAGCAGCTGCCGTCGCCAGGGGGCGGAAGGTTGCCGATGGGGTTCAGGCGCTCGTCGTGCCAGGCTCCGGTCTGGTGAAGCAGCAGGCGGAACAGGAAGGCCTGGATCGGATTCTGCTGGAAGCCGGGTTCGAGTGGCGGGAGCCTTGCTGCTCCATGTGCCTGGGAATGAACCCGGACAAGCTGACGCCGGGCCAGCGCTGCGCCAGCACGTCGAACCGCAACTTCGAAGGCCGCCAGGGCCCGAACGGCCGGACGCACCTGCTGTCACCGTCAATGGCGGCTGCGGCGGCGGTGACCGGCCGCCTGACCGATGTCAGGCAGCTGGGTTGATCGTGGGGCGCAACATCGTCGCCGCTTCATCATGGCCGGGCTTGACCCGGCCATTCGCGCACCAGGGTCGAAGCGCCGATGGCTGGATCGGGCCGGGAGATAAACCGGAATCCGGCCATGACCCCAGGAGCGTCGCGCGCACATCTCCTGCAACAACCCGTTAGGGCAGGGACATACCGGAATGGAACCCTTTACCACCCTTACCGCCGTCGCCGCGCCGATGCCGATGCAGAACATCGACACGGACAAGATTATTCCCGCTCGCTTTCTCAAGACCATCAAGCGCTCGGGTCTCGGCATCCACCTGTTCGACCCGCTGCGCTTCAACAAGGACGGCTCGGAAAAGCCGGACTTCGTCCTGAACCAGGAGCCCTACCGCAAGGCCCAGGTCATCATCGCGCACGAGAATTTCGGCTGCGGCTCCTCCCGCGAGCATGCGCCCTGGGCGCTGCTGGATTTCGGCATCCGCTGCATCATCGCCCCGGATTTTGCCGATATTTTCTACAATAACAGTTTTAAGAACGGGATCCTGCCGATCCGCCTGCCGCGCCCAGTCTGCGACCAGCTGATCGAAGACGCAAAGCTTGGCGGCAACGCCCGCGTTACTGTCGATCTGGAACGCCAGGTGGTGGTGCGTCCGAATGGCGAGGAAATCCACTTCGACATAGACCTATTCCGCAAGCACTCCCTGTTGAACGGCCTGGACGATATCGGCCAGACCCTGCAACACGGCGCGTCCATCGACAGCTTTGAGGCGAAGCGCCGCCAAAGCCAGCCCTGGATGCCCTCCACCGCCGCCTGATCCGAAGGAAACGCCGCGATGCCCGCCAACAAGAAACTGCTGATTTTGCCCGGTGACGGCATCGGCCCCGAGGTGATGCGCGAAGTCCGCCGCATCATCGACTGGATGGACCGCCGCCGCATCGTGACGTTCGATATCTCGGACGACCACGTCGGTGGCGCGGCGATCGACGCGTACGGCACACCGATCACCGATGCCACGATGGAAAAGGCCAAGGAAGCCGACGGCATCCTGTTCGGCTCGGTTGGTGGGCCGAAATGGGACAAGCTGGGGTTCCAGCTGCGGCCGGAAATCGCCATCCTGCGGCTGCGCAAGGAGCTCGACCTGTTCGCCAACCTGCGCCCCGCGACGGTGCTGGAACCTCTGGTCGATGCATCGACGCTGAAGGCCGACGTGGTGCGCGGGCTGGACATCATGATTGTCCGCGAGAGCACCGGTGGGATTTACTTTGGTGAACCGCGCGGCGTGGAAACGCTGCCTGACGGTTCCAAGCGCGGCTTCGACACCGAAACCTACACGACGCATGAGATCGAGCGCGTTACCCGCGTCGCCTTTGAACTGGCGCGGAAGCGTCAGAACCGCGTGTGCAGCGTCGAGAAGGCGAATGTCATGCAGTCCGGCCTATTCTGGCGCCAGACCGTGACGGCGCTGCATGAGCGGGAATTCTCTGACGTCGAGCTGTCCCACATGTATGCCGACAACTGCGCGATGCAGTTGGTGCGCAATCCACGGCAGTTCGACGTAATCGTCACCTCCAACCTGTTCGGCGACCTGCTTTCGGACCTGGCGTCGATGCTGACAGGTAGCCTGGGCATGTTGCCTTCCGCGACGCTGGGGGCAGTACAACCCTCTGGCAAGCGGCACGCATTGTATGAGCCGATCCACGGCAGTGCGCCCGATATCGCCGGCAAGGGCATCGCCAACCCGATGGCGCAGACGCTGAGTTTCGCGATGCTGCTCCGCTACTCCTTCGGCATGGAGGACGAGGCGAAGATGGTCGAGACGGCCTGCGTCAACGTGCTGAAGAACGGCTTGCGGACCGCGGACATCATGGCGCCTGGTGCAGCCCGTGTCGGCACCGTGGTGATGGGCGAGTCGATCTTGCGGGAATTGGATAAACTGGCCGCTTAGGGGGTTGATAGAGGCGGCGGGTTCGGCTACATCCCGCCGCCTGGTTGCGCCCGTAGCTCAATTGGATAGAGCACCAGACTACGAATCTGGGGGTTGGAGGTTCGAGTCCTTCCGGGCGCGCCATTTCCTCGAAGTTAAATCAAGCGTTTATCGAGCGGGGTTGTTCCACCGGTGAGGGGGAGCGCCGCCGCTGGGTAGCAATTTGGGTAGCAGCGCCAGGGGCAGGTAAATTCCCCGCTACCCAGGGCGGCAGGTGGCGCTACCCACCCCGGCGCGGCGGACGGAGCCGTCAGCCCCTTCGATCCGGATCGTCCCGTGAGAACCAGACAACCCCACCAGGGCGTCCGATAGGGCGTCAGCGATCGGGGCGGTGGAGGCGCCTGTCTGGACGGTCATGGAGCCGTCAGGGGACAGAGAAAGGGAACGGAGCGCGGCGACGGTCGGCGGCGGGGTGGCGTCCCGTCAGAGCAGCGAGGCGTCAGCGGTTCCGGAGTCGCTGTCGTATATACTGCTGACCTTATGCAACAGATATCCTAGCGTCACATTTGTATCGTAAGCCACATAAGGCGTGGGAACAATGAACCAGGCGATTACAAACGTGGGAGAAGTTGCTTCGAGAACAGTCGAAGTGGCCCGTGAAGGTCTAAAAGTGTTTATGGACTTCGCAAAGGAGCATCCTAAGGAGGCTGCGGCTTTGACGGGCATCGCGGGTATAACGCTGATAGTCTTAGCTGTCTTCCGTAGTAAGACTGCCTAGAGTGGCGCTTGGCCGCTAGATCGGTCGTTCACGCGGCCTGAAGCGCAGCCTTCACCACAATTTCCCCGAGCAAAATTCTCGCCAGACCTTCCGGGGCGAGGTGCCGAAGGGCGGCGCTCTTCACGCCCAACGGGGAGGATACCTTCAGCCAGCCGTCGTCAACCTCCTATGAGCCGATGACCGGCGTGCCGTCCGCGTCGTAGACGATGACGATATTCATGATTGGTTTTCATCGTAAACACGCCGCACCCCTTTCGCGGCGATGACGGCGTTATCCAGTAGCGAGCCGATGAGGTGGATGTGCGGCGGGTTGGCCCGCATCATCTTCTCCGCCGCGTCCAGCAGGCGGCGGTGCTCCGCGATCCGCTCCGCGTCGCCGTTCAGGATCAGCACCGAGCACTCCGCCAGCCGGGCACCGGTATCGGCGGTTTTCTCGATCCACCGCAGTGCGGAGCGGGAGGTGTCCGAGCAGCGCCGGTTGAGGTCAGCGGCGAGCAGCGGCGTCACCTCCTTCACTTCGGCGGAGCGGGAGCGGAAGAACATCACGCGGCCTGATGGAACCGGTTGCGGATGTCCGCCCGGTAGCGAACGATCCGGGCGAACATCGTATCAGGCGGAACGTCGGCCAAAACCTTCCCGAGCGCTATCAGGAGAAGATCGTGCTCGGCCTGCCCTGCGTCAGTGAGCGTCCCCGCCTGGAACTCGTTGGAATACCCCACGAGCGTCGCGGCCCTGCGCCGCGATCTCCTCCGCCCATTCCCTCCCCGCCTCGGTCTCAGCAGTGGTGGTGATAGACGGCGGCGGCATGGACCCGAGGCAGCTCAAATATTTTGTTGAAGTATCGAATGAGCGGCATTTCACGCGGGCGGCCCGGCGTCTGAATGTTGTGCAGTCCGGATCATTGACGTCTATCAAAACGCCGGAGGAACAGTCTGGTGCCTTGCTGTTTCTCCGTACGACCCGTCGAGTCATGCTCACGCCGGTAGGCCGGGCGTTCCTGGCAGAGGCGCGTCGGGCGGTGGCCGCAGCCGCTGATGCCCGCCGCGTGGTCGCCGAGATGCAGGAACTGCGCCGCGGTCGGCTTTCGATTGGCAGCATCCAGGGACTTGCGCCGTGCTTGACCTGCCGGAGCTGCGTGACCGCCTTTCACAATGCTTTTCCCGATATCCAGATCCGGTTGGTTGCGGGCGATACGGCGTCGCTGATCCAGGGCGTGTGATCCGGCGACTTCGATCTTGCCTTCACCCAGTTTATCGGCGGCACGCCGCCTGAGGTGACCTCCTGGATGCTGACCTGTGAGCCCCCGGTGGTGGTCTGCGCGCCGCGTTATGGGCTGGACCACCAGCGCGACATCGGACTGGTCGATCTGGCGAACGAAACCTTTATCGAGTTGAATTCGGAATGGGGTACGCGCCAACTGATCGATCAAAATTTCCATGACGGATAAGTAACGAAATATATCAGATTCGAAGTGAATGATCTGATGATTCAATTGGATCTTGTGGCACATGGGTTGGGTGTCGCGCTGCTGCCGGCCGCGTTCGTCGCCTGGCGTGGCGCTGGCAAGCAGCCCCCCGCTGCTTCAGCAGAATTGAAGGAACCGGAACCGTGCTGGGAACTCGCCGTCGTGTTCGCGCATGACGCCGACCGGCAGCCGAACAACGCCATTACACGGCTTTTCCTTGACGTGCTCCGCCCGACGCAGCCGCCTGCATTGTCGTCGTAGCGGGTTGAGCCTGGGCCGGTCGTCTGGCATTGCATCGAATCCGCGTCTTCTCCAGGGGCAGCATGAGCGATACGGACGGCCTACCGGTGCCACGGCGGCACTGGGTGATGATTTGCATCCTGATGGGTGTCGTTCTTTCCAGTCTGGACAGTGCGATCGCGAATATCGCCTTGCCGACCATCGCGCGGGAGCTGGGCGCGAGCGATGCGGGCACCGTCTGGGTGGTCAATGGCTATCAGCTCGCCTCGGCGGTGTGCCTGTTGCCGATCGCGGCGTTGGGGGAGATTTTCGGCATCAAGCGCGTCTATGCCCTGGGCATGGCGGTGTTTACCGTAGCCTCCCTCGGGTGCGCCTTGTCGCCATCGCTATCCGCCCTGGTCGGGGCGCGGCTGCTTCAGGGTGTTGGCGGTGCTTGCATGTCGGCGCTCGGACCGGCGCTGATCCGGGAGATTTATCCGCGCCGGATCCTGGGCGGCGGTTTCGCGCTGATCGCATTGGCGGTCGCCATGTCGGGTGCGCTCGGACCGACAATCGCTGCGCTGATCCTGTCCGTGGCACGGTGGCCCTGGTTGTTTCTGGTCAATCTTCCGGTTTGCCTGGTGGCGCTGCCGTTGTTCCTGATGCTGATGCCGACAAGCCGGCGGCACATGCGGCCGTTCGATATTTCGGGCGCCGTGCTCAGTGCCGTGGCGCTTGGCCTGGTGGTGATCGGTGTGGATACGGCCGGCAGTGGCCGCACAGGCGTTGCGCTCGGACAGATCGGGGTGGGGCTGGCCTGCTTCGCGTGGTTGGTGTGGCAGCAGTCCCGGCGCGCGGCGCCACTGCTGCCTCTGGATCTGATGCGCATTCCGCTGTTTGCACTGTCGGTTTTGACTTCAATCTGTTCTTACAGCGCGCAGATACTGGCGTATGTCTCATTGCCGTTCCTGTTCCAGATCGTCATGCACCGATCCCAGATCGCGACCGGGCTGCTGGTAACGCCCTGGCCATTGATGGTTGCGGTGGCGGCGCCTGTGGCAGGGCGACTGACGGGGCGCTATCCGGCCGCCATCCTGGGCAGTATCGGGCTGGCTGTCCTGACCGTGGGGTTGTTGCTTCTCGTCGTGCTGCCCGCCGCGCCGGCTGACTGGGACGTGGCGTGGCGAATGGGCATCTGCGGTGTTGGTTTCGGCTTCTTCCAGACACCGAACAACACGACACTGATGACAACCGGACCGGTCAACCGCAGCGGGGCGGCCAGCGGCATGATCGCCGTGGCGCGGACCATGGGATGGTCATTCGGCTCCGCTCTGGTGGCACTGATCTTCGGCATCTGGGGATCGAGTGGCACCGTCGTGTGCCTGGAGCTTGGAGCCGGCTTCGCGGCGGCCGGGGCGCTGGCCAGTAGCGCCCGGTTATTCAGCCATCGCAGCTCCGGTGTTGCTTAGGCTGCGCCGGCCAACAGAGCAGCACCTGCCCGAGGTCCGGCGGATGCCTGTAAGGTGCCGGCTGCACCCGATCCTCGCTGTGCAGCCGGCGCCCCTCACCACGGTTTGCGATGGTGCCGCAAGCCGACCTCTCGCGTCTGCGTTCTGCTTCCCAAAAAGTAGGACATAGTCGCTTATGCTCGCCATTGGTTGTCTGGCTCCTTTCGTCACCCTGGCCGTTGGTGCTGCCCTGGGCAGCTACGAAGGCGGCACAAATGGTGGTTACTGGGGCGCTGGCGTGGGCGCCGTCGCTGGAATCGTGGTCGGCCTGATCGGATTCCTTTTGTTCGATCGCTTGCGCGGCGTCCGGGGCTGACCCGCGCCTCGGACGCATTCGGGCCAATAAGGGGCGACACCGGTGCTGCTGTGAAATTGATCGATTGGCACTGCGGGCACCGGCGCCGCGACTGTTCAACCGGGCAATGCCGGCACCAACCTCTCCGGACGATGATAAGCGCGCGCATTTTCCGCTGGTTGGCGCGGTGCGTGGGATTGGTCATTCTTCTGGCCAATCTCGCGGGCTGTGCCACACCGGGGGTGCCACCCCAGGTTCTATACCCGCCGCCCACGCCAGGCACTCCGGGCATGCAGGCCGATCGGCTTGAGTCGGATCTGTCGTCCATTACCCCGGATACGCAGGTGCTGTACACCCCAAGTATCGATAATGCCTGTGGTCGGGGGCCAGTTCCGGTGGTCCGCCTGTTCTTTCACGACCGCGTCCTGTTCGCCACCGACAGTGACCAGCCATTGTCCGAGGGCGGGCCGCTGCTGGATCAGGTCGCGTCGGTGATCCAGCGGGATACGCCCGGCGCACAGGTGACGATCCTGGGCCACACCGATGCCGTCGGCTCCGATGCCTACAACATGGACCTGTCGAGGCGCCGGGCGGCGAAGGTGCTGCGGGCCTTGGTGGACAGAGGGATCGATCCAGCCCGGTTGAGTGCCGTTGCGGTCGGCAAGCGCCAACCTATTGGCAGCGACAGCACGCCCGAGGGCCGCGCGCTGAACCGGCGGGTGGAGTTCATGATTTCCCGTTGCCTCTCGGCCAATCTGGGACTTGTGCAACAGACCGGTGGGGCCGGGTTGCAGGTTCAGGTGCTGCGTCTTGATCCCGCACTGCGGCTGGCTTCGGTTGGCTCTGTCTCCCTTGGGAGCGCCGCCGCGCCTGCGACACCTGCCGCCGTGTCGCCGGCTGTCGCGCCCAGACGACTGCGCCCTGCGGTGACGGCGGCGCGTCCGCAGCCCGCGCCCCGTTATCAACCGAATATGCTTTCCCCTGAGGTCCAGCCCAACCCACTTGTTCCCGCAGTGCCGTTCTGATCGGAAAGGGGACAACCATGGCGCGCGGCACCACCGAAACCAGGACCGAAACCCGGTTGCCGAGCGAGGAGATGCAGGCGGCGTATGATGTCGCCATGCGCTTCCCGATCGAGCAGGTGGACGAGATGCGCTTCACGCCCGCGTGGCTGATGGAGAAGGCGCACGAGGAAGCTGCGTTCGGCAAGATCAGCATCGACGCCGATGGCCTGACGCCTGGTACTCGGCTGCATGTCATCGAACCCGCGCGGGCGCTGCTGTCGCGCTGGCACCAGACCCGGCGCCGCTTCGACGTGGCGATCGAACCAAAGATGCGGGGCATCCAGGCCGTTCGGGATGCTGAAGCGGATACCGAGGCAGCCCGTTCCCGTGCGGCGCGCGACCGGCAGGACGCCGAGGACAGGCTGGACGCCGACCAGGGCTACATCCGTGTCCGGAACGAATTCCGTGAGGCCGAAACGCGTTACCAACGGCTGCGCACCGAACATGAAAACCGTGACGCCAACATGATGGCCTACAATCCGGCTTACTGGTTGGCGCTGTTGTGCATCGGCGTTGCCGAGTGGTTAATCAATTACGACGTGTTCTTCCTGTTTGCCAACGTCGTCGCCATCGCAGCCGGGGCCACGATTATCATGGGCGTGCTCCTGGCCTTCGCCGCGCACGGCCACGGTATGCTGTTCAAGCAGTGGTCTTACCGTTTCGGCGAACACCGGGATGTGCTTGATCGGCGGGGCGACTGGCGCATGCTGGCGTTGTCCACCTTCTCGCTGCTGATTGTCCTCGGCGCCGCCACGGGCTCCCGTTACGCGGCGGTTATGCACCAGATCGCCGGTCAGCCTCAGGTCAACATCCTGGGGTCCGAGGCCAGCATCGCTGTCGACCCGATGCGGGATGTCCTGCTGAGCCTGCTGTGGAACGTGATGGCCTGGGCTGTCGGCGTCTTCATTGCCTACATGGCCCATGACAAAGATCCCGACTACATGGGCGCGACGTGGCAATATCAGCGCGCACACCGCCGTTACACGAGCCGCCGCCGGCCCCTGGTGAACCGGATCCGGCAGATTGAGGCTCGGCTGGCCAAGGAAATCGAGCGTCTGGAAGCCGCCGCACGCACCAAGGCTGCCGACACGATGGCTGAACGCGACCTGCTGAGCCAGGTCGATGCCCACGAATCGGCTCTGGTGAATGCATTGGCGGCAGTGACCGGCGGCAACGCCCAGACCTACCGTGCCAATCTTGCGCAACTCGCCGCATCACAGCGCGGCGGTGTCACCATCGAGCGTGTCGGCCCCAATGCGGGTGAGATCAGCGTCGCGGATTTCCGCAATGAACACCTGAATATCACGCCGGACACCATAAGGCGGCTGTCCTGATGCGACCTCTACGGATTTTGGGCGGATTGCTGCTGGCCGGCCTGGGCAACCTGATTTGCCAGCCATCCTGGGCGCTGTTCGATAATTACGGCCTGGATACATCCTATTGCCAGCAGCCCACCGTGCGCAGCACAGTCGTTTATATCGACGACATGATGATGGCCGACGGTCACACCGACTGGGCCCTGAAGCTCGGCACCAAGCTGCGGGCCACACTGACCCCGGGGGAGCGTGTGTCTGTCGTCCGCCTGTCGCCCGCAAATGGGCAAAGCAAGG
>DAICYU010000119.1 GCA_027311485.1 Acetobacteraceae bacterium | reverse complement strand
GTATCGGTGCCCGCGGTGATTACGGCTGGTACGAAGCCCTGGACTACACGCCGAGCCGCCGGCCCGAAGGCACAAAGGTCGTCATCATGCGCGCCTACATGGCGCATCATCAGGCAATGACCGTGGTCGGCATCGCAAACGCGCTGCAGGACGGGCGCATGCGTGCGCGCTTTCACGCCGAACCGATCGTGCGTGCCGCAGAGCTGCTGCTGCAGGAGCGGATGCCGCGCGACGTCGCGGTCGCGCGCGTGGCTCCGGAGCAGACGAGCCCGGTGGCGCAGGATGTCGGCGTCGCTGCCGATACGCAACGTCACTATGCGTCGGCCCATTCCCGCTCCCCGCGCACGCAGCTTTTGTCCAATGGACGCTATTCGGTGATGCTGACGGCAGCCGGCTCCGGCTACAGCCGGTGGCGCGATGTCGCGATCACCCGCTGGCGCGAGGACGTCACCGGTGATGGCCGCGGCGCTTATCTGTTCCTGCGCGATGTGCGCAGTGCGAAGACCTGGTCGGCGGGGTATCAGCCAAGTGCGGTCGAGCCGGACAGCTATGATGTGACGTTCTCGGAAGATCGCGCCGAGATCGTGCGGCACGACGACACCATCACGACGACACTGGAAGTGATCGTGTCGCCGGAGGACGACGCCGAGGTGCGGCGCGTTTCGATCACCAACACGGGACTGCAGACCAGGGATATCGAAGTCACCTCGTACGCCGAAATCGTGCTTGCGCGGCCGGCCGACGACGTGGCCCATCCGGCCTTCGCGGCGCTGTTCGTACAAACCGAGTTCGTGCCCGACCTGGGGGTCATTCTTGCGACACGCCGACGCCGCTCGGCCGCCGATCCGCTGGTATGGGCCGCGCATCTTGCCGTGGTTGAAGGCGAAAGTACCGGAGACGTCCAGTTCGAGACCGATCGCGCGCGCTTCCTCGGGCGTGGACATACCGTTCGCTCACCCGCGGCAATCGCTGACGGCTGGCCCCTCTCCAACACCGCTGGCGCCGTGCTGGATCCCGTTTTCTGCCTGCGCCGACATGTACGAATTGCCCGCGGAGCGACGGTCCGCATCGCCTTCTGGACCCTGGTCGCCCCGTCACGTGAGGCCGTGCTCGATCTGGCCGACAAGCATCACGATCCGATGGCGTTCGAGCGGGCCAGGACGCTCGCCTGGACGCAGGCGCAGATGCAGCTTCGCCATCTCGGCATCGAGCCGAACGAGGCCCATCTGTTCCAGCGTCTCGCCAATCACGTCCTGTATTCCGATCCGGCGTTCCGGCCCTCCGCCGACCTGATCATGCGCGGCATGGGCAAGGTGTCGGGACTGTGGGGGCTGGGGATTTCCGGGGACCTGCCGATCGTGTTGGTCCGGATCGAGGAAGACAACCACCTCGATCTCGTCCGGCAGCTTTTGCGGGCGCACGAATACTGGCGGTCGAAGCTTTTGGCGGTCGATCTGGTGGTTCTCAATGAGCGCGCCGCGTCCTACGCACAGGATCTGCAGGGCTCGGTTGATGCGCTGGTGCGGATGAACCGGTCGATGCCGCGTGTCGAAGGCGGTGATTCGCGCGGCACCGTCGTCGTCGTGCGCGCCGACCTCGTTCCCTCCGCAACCCTGGACCTCCTGCAGGCCTGCGCCCGTGCGGTACTCCATGGCAATCGTGGTTCGTTGGCTGAGCAGATGCGGCGTAGTGCCGATCTCGAAGCTGCCAGCGCGCCGCCCGCCCGGCGCGCGCTACCGGCGCCGGCGCCGGAACCGACGGTCTCGGTCCCGGATATGGATTTCTTCAACGGACTGGGTGGGTTCATCAACGACGGCCGGGAGTATCTGACAACCCTCGGCGGCAGTGACCGCACGCCGGCGCCGTGGCTGAACGTCATCGCCAACCCGTCATTCGGCTTCCAGGTTTCGACCGATGGGAGCGGCTTCACCTGGTCGGTGAACAGCCAGCAGAACCAGTTGACGCCGTGGTCGAACGATCCCGTCTGCGACCCGCCCGGCGAAGCGATCTATGTGTGCGACGAGGATACCGGGGAGTTATGGGGACCAACCGCCCTGCCGATACGGGAGACGCATGCACCCTACACGGTGCGGCATGGGCAGGGTTACAGCCGGTTCGACCATGACTCGCATGGGATTTCACTCGAGCTTCTGCAGTTCGTGCCGGTCGATGATACGATCAAGATTTCGCGGCTGAAGATCGTCAACCATTCAGGGCGGGCGCGGCGCCTTTCCGTCACCGCCTATGTCGAATGGGTTCTCGGCACGAGCCGATCGGCGACCGCGCCCTTCATCCTGACCGAAGTCAATCCAGAGACGGGCGCGATCTTCGCACGCAATCCCTGGAACGAACAGTTTGGTGAGCGGGTGGCTTTCGCCGACCTCGGCGGCCGGCAAACGGCATGGACCGGTGACCGGATGGAATTCCTCGGCCGCGACGGCGCGATGGATCGGCCGCTGGCATTGACATCCGGGGGGCGCCTGTCCAATCGCGTCGGCGCCGGCCTCGATCCGTGTGGCGCGTTGCAGACACAGGTGCTGCTGAACGCCGGTGGAGCCACAGAAATCGTCTTCCTCCTCGGGCAATCGGCAACGGCGGCAGAGGCGGCGACCGTGCTTGTGAAGTACCGCCAGATCGATCTTGACGCTGTGCTCGCCACCGTGACCCGGCAATGGGACACCTTGCTCGGGGCCGTGCAGGTGAGGACACCGGACCGGGCGCTGGATATACTGTTCAACCGGTGGCTTCCCTATCAGACGCTGGCATGCCGCGTCTGGGCACGTACTGGCTTCTATCAGGCCAGCGGCGCCTACGGCTTCCGCGACCAGTTGCAGGATGTGATGGCCCTGTGCGTATCGCGGCCCGATATCGCGCGCGAACATCTGCTGCGGGCCGCAGCAAGGCAATTTGTCGAAGGCGACGTTCAGCATTGGTGGTTGCCGGAATCCGGGCGTGGCGTCCGCACGCGGGTGTCCGATGACCGCGGCTGGCTTGCCTATGTCGTTGCCCATTATGTCGACGTTACCGGCGACAGCGCGGTGCTCGACGAAATGGTCCCCTTCCTGGACGGGCCCGTGCTGAAGGCGGGCGAGAGCGATGCGTTCTTTGCGCCGACGATAACCCCCGACAAGGCCAGCCTGTTCGAGCATTGCGCGCTGGCACTCGATAAGAGCCTCGAAACCGGCGCGCACGGTTTGCCGCTGATCGGCACCGGGGACTGGAACGACGGCATGAACGCCATCGGTGAAGGCGGCAAGGGCGAAAGCGTGTGGCTTGGCTGGTTCCTCTGCGCGGCGCTGACCGCGTTCGCGGATCTGGCCCAGGAGCGTGACGGGTCGCCGCGTGTGACGACATGGCGCCGGCACGCGGAGTCGCTGAAGCAATCGCTCGACCGCGAAGCCTGGGACGGCGACTGGTACCGCCGAGCCTTTTTCGACGACGGGTCGCCGCTCGGGTCCGTAACCAACAGCGAATGCCGCGTCGACTCGATTGCGCAGTCGTGGGCGGTTATTTCGGGCGCCGCGGACCCGGCGCGCAGCGTGCGTGCGATGGCGGCGCTGGACAAATATCTCGTCCGCCGCGACGCGAAATTGTCGCTGCTGTTCACGCCTCCGTTCGACGCGCCGGCGCACGACCCCGGCTACATCAAGGGCTACCCCCGAGGCATTCGCGAGAATGGCGGACAATATACGCATGGTGCGGTCTGGGCCGTGCTTGCATTCGCCATGCAGGGCGACGGCGACAAGGCGGGGGAGCTGCTGTCAATGCTCAACCCCATTCGTCATGCAGACAGCCCGGCTGGCGTGCAACGCTACAAGGTCGAGCCCTATGTGGTCTGCGCCGATCTCTATTCCGAACCGCCGCATACCGGGCGCGGCGGATGGACCTGGTATACGGGTTCGGCCGGATGGTTGTACCGTGTGGCACTGGAATGGCTGCTGGGATTTCGCCTGCACGGCGCGACGCTTGAGGTCGATCCTTGTGTCCCGGGGGACTGGCCTGGCTTCGAGATCGCCTTCCGTTACCACTCGGCGCGCTATGAAATCGTCGTGCAAAACCCCCACGGCGTCTGCCGCGGCATTCAATCGACAACGCTCGATGATAAAATCCTCGCAGGAGGCAAGCGCGTTCTCGTCCCCCTGGTGGATGACGGCATCACGCACCGCGTGCATGTCGTTCTCGGCGCGCAAGGAGATTGATATGTCGGAACGCATCAGCTCACTTGCCGGGAAGCCGGCGCCACAATCGTTGCTGGTCAACACCCCTCGTTTGGTGACCTCGTATTTTGCACTGGCACCCGACCCCGCAATTACCGCCCAGCGAGTGCTATTCGGCACCTCGGGCCACCGTGGCTCGGCCTTCGCATCGTCGTTCAATGAGGCGCATGTGCTGGCGATCACGCAAGCGGTCTGCGCGTATCGCCGCCACGCCGGGATCGACGGACCGCTGTTCCTCGGCATCGACACGCATGCCTTGTCGGAACCCGCCTTCGCCACCGCTATCGAAGTGCTTGCCGCCAACGGCGTGGAAACCATGCTCGACGCGGCCGGGGGCTATACGCCGACACCCGTGATATCGCACGCGATCCTACGCTACAATCGCGCCCGCACGCATGGGCTGGCGGATGGCATCGTGCTCAGCCCTTCGCATAATCCGCCCGACCAGGGCGGCTTCAAATACAACCCGCCCAACGGCGGCCCGGCCGACATCGACGTGACCGATTTCATCGGGAGGACCGCCAACCAGATCCTTGCGGCGAAGCTGGATGGCGTCGTGCGCATCCCCTATGAACGTGCACGCAAGAGGGCTACCTGCCACGCCCACGACTACATCACGCCCTACGTCGACGATCTCATGAACGTCGTGGATATGGACGCGATCCGGTCAGCCGACGTGCGCATCGGTATCGACCCGCTTGGTGGCGCTGCGGTGCAGTACTGGCAACCGGTCATCGAGCGCTACAAAATTGCCGCGACCGTGGTGAACGATGCCGTCGATCCAACCTTCCGCTTCATGGCGGTGGATTGGGACGGAAAGATCCGAATGGACTGCTCGTCGCGCTTCGCCATGACGCCGCTGATCGCGCTACAGGATAAATTCGACATTGGCTTTGCCAACGATACCGACGCAGACCGCCACGGCATCGTCTGCCCCTCCGGCGGTCTGATGAATCCGAACGCCTATCTCGCAACGGCGGTTTCCTATTTGTGCACGAACCGGCCGCAGTGGCGCAGCGACAGCGCCATCGGCAAAACCGTCGTCTCCAGCGGCATGATCGACCGCGTCGCCGCGAAGCTGGGGCGTAAGCTGGTGGAAGTGCCAGTTGGTTTCAAATGGTTCAGCAAAGGACTGATCGACGGATCGCTTGCGTTCGGTGGCGAGGAAAGCGCCGGCGCATCGTTTCTACGTCGTGACGGGTCTGTCTGGACGACCGACAAGGACGGGCTGATCATGGGCCTGCTCGCCGCCGAAATGACCGCGCGGACCGGACGTGATCCCAACCGGCTTTACGCGTCCGCGACGCAGGATCTGGGCGAATCCTTCTACAACAGGATCGACGCGCCGGCCACGCGCGAGCAGCGGACGCTTCTAGCCGACCTCGACCCGGTCCGTGTCGATGCGAAGGACCTTGCCGGAGAGCCGATCGAGGCAAAACTGACCCGCGCGCCTGGCAACAATGCCGCGATCGGCGGACTCAAGGTGGTCACGCGGAACGGGTGGTTCGCCGCCCGGCCGTCAGGAACGGAAGCTGTCTACAAGATATACGCGGAAAGCTTTCGCAGTGAAGAACACCTTCGGCAAATCCAGCACGATGCGCAAGCCCTCGTCGCGCGCGTGTTCAGCAAGACGGAAACCTGAGTAAATTCCGAACCTGATGCGGCAGACGGCGGCGTGGTAGGGTTCGCTGTATTCGATAGTCGTTTCACGCGCCGCCTGGCCGCTCTATTGGGCCGGCACCGGCGACAGAACCCGGTGATTTAAAATGACCCGTTCTACAACGACGGCCCTGCTTGGACCAGAGTTTGACGCCTTCCTGTTTGCATCAGTCGATAAGGAAAGCAATGAAGGATCGTTCAGCGTACTGTCAGCGCTGGCGCGGTCGGATGTCGATCCCTGGCAGGAAGCGGCCGAACTGGCGCGGATGCCAAGGGAAGCTGCAAACCAAAGATTGACGTCGTTGATTGCAGCACTCCCTGGCGGGGCGGCCGCGTCGCTGGCGCCCGCGACGATTGCCGATCGCTTGATCAAGCTGCTGCCACGCACGCCCTCCCCGGTTGGGAAGTTGCTTCAAACCGACCCGACGCCGCATTCCGGACCGATCACCAGCATGATCCTCGTTAGTTTGCTCGTGATGGCCGGCATGCTGTTCGCCCAATGGGCCTTTGTGGACCTGCAATCGCCGCACAAAGGCATGCCTGGCGCGGCGGCATCGCACACGGCGGTCGTGCAGACGTCACAGGCGGGTCAGCTCAATCGATGATCATACCACCTTGCGCACAAGGAGATGACATGACGTATCAGGAGAGACTGCCAAACCGGAGCGAACCGTCCGCGCAGACGAAGCAAGACGAGCCCAAGCGGAAGGAGCCGCAGGAACAGGTGAGCCAGGCAGAGGCAACCGTTCGGCCGGCTTCCCCCGTAGCGCCAGGACGAAGGCCACTCTTCCGCGCCTGACTCGCACAATCGCCACCACGAGCCACGCCCTGCGGGTGCCTCGTGAACCTGCGCAGGACCGACATCCGCGCCGTCAGGCCGTGGAGAACATGATCGCCTGAGGCTGAAAGCCGGAAGACGTCAATCATGCAATAGAACAATGACTTCTGGAGCATGACCGGGGCAGCCTGACTCGATCATGATCAAGGGTCGCGGAACCAGAAGTTCGTCATACTGAATTTGGCCCTGGTTCGCGACACCAGCCTTTTGTTTTCAGTGGCCTGCCAGTCTCCTACGTCCGTCGCTCAGTGCGACGAACTTCGGGGGCAGGACACTCGCCCATCAGCCAGTCGACGCCCGGCAATGTCGTTGCCGGAGCGCGCGGTTCAACCTGCTCAAAAACCGGGGTCACCACCATGGACGCACCCACGACAATTCTCGACGCCAACACCCAATCCGGCGCCGCCAGGCTTTCCAGCAAGCAGACGGTACTGGCGTCGGACGAGTTGCGCCGGATGGACGCCTACTGGCGGGCCGCGAACTATCTGTCCGTCGGCCAGATTTATCTCTACGACAACCCGCTCCTGCGGGAGCCGCTGACGCTGGCGCATGTCAAGCCCCTCGTGGTCGGCCACTGGGGAACCACGCCCGGCCAGAATTTCATCTACGTGCATTTGAACCGGGTCATCAAAAAGCACGACCTGGACATGATCTACATCGCCGGCCCGGGGCATGGCGGTCCCGCACTGGTGGGTAACGTGTATCTCGAAGGCACCTGGAGCGAGGTCTACCCGAATGTCACGCAGGACGAGTCCGGGCTGAAAAAGCTGTTCAAGCAATTTTCGTTTCCGGGTGGCATTTCCAGCCATGTCGCGCCTACCACGCCAGGATCGATCCACGAAGGGGGCGAACTCGGCTACTCGCTCAGCCACGCTTTCGGCGCGGCGTTCGACAATCCCGAACTGATCGTCGCCTGTGTCGTCGGCGACGGCGAATCGGAAACCGGGCCGCTGGCGACCTCATGGCAGTCCAACAAGTTTCTCAACCCGATGACCGATGGCGCGGTGCTGCCGATCCTCCACCTCAACGGCTACAAGATCAGCAACCCGACGGTCCTGGCCCGCATCGAGCACGAGGAGCTGGAGCAGTTCTTCAGGGGCTGCGGCTGGACACCGCTGTTCGTCGAAGGCGATGACCCGGATACGATGCATGAGCTGATGGCCGCCACGATGGAGAAGGCGGTCGAGGACATCCGGCGCATCCAACGGCAGGCCCGCATGATGAACGACCCGGCCCGCCCGCGCTGGCCGATGATCGTGCTGCGCTCTCCCAAGGGCTGGACGGGTCCGAAAGTCGTGGATGGCCTGCAGATCGAAGGCACGTTCCGCGCCCATCAGGTGCCGATCCTGGTGGATGCCGCGCATCCCGATCACGTCAAGCTGCTCGAAAGCTGGATGAAGAGCTACAGGGCGGAGGAACTGTTTGATCGGAACGGCCGCCTGATCGCGGAATTGGCCGATCTGCCGCCGAAGGGCAACCGGCGGATGGGCGCCAATCCGCACGCCAACGGCGGCCTTCTGCTGCACGACCTGCGGATGCCCGATTTCCATCGCCATGCGGTGACAGTGCCGTCGCCCGGCGCTGTTGTCGCCCAGGATACGCTGGTGCTTGGCGAGTTCCTGCGCGACGTTGCCGCGCTCAATCAGGAACGGCGCAATTTCCGTATCTTCGGTCCGGACGAGACGCTCTCGAATCTACTTGGGGCGGTCTTTGAAAACACCAACCGGCAGTGGGAAGCACGCACGGAGAAGAACGACGAATTCCTTGCGTCGGACGGTCGCGTGCTGGACTCCATGCTCAGCGAGCACCAGTGCGAAGGTTGGCTGGAAGGTTACCTGCTGACCGGGCGGCATGGGTTGTTCAACAGCTACGAGGCGTTTATCCGCATCGTCGATTCGATGTTCAGCCAGCATGCCAAGTGGCTCAAGGTCACCTCGGAATTGCCGTGGCGACGGAAGATCGCATCCCTGAACTACCTGCTGGCCTCGCACGTGTGGCAGCAGGACCACAACGGCTTCACCCACCAGGACCCGGGCTTCCTCGATCATGTGATCAACAAGAAGGCCGACATCGTGCGGGTCTATCTGCCGCCCGATGCCAATTGTCTGCTGTCGGTGTTCGATCACTGCCTGCGCAGCCGCCACTACGTCAACGTGGTGGTGGCCGGCAAACACGCGCTGCCGCAATGGCTGAGCATGGACGCCGCTGTCGTGCATTGCACGCAAGGCATCGGCATCTGGCAGTGGGCGAGCAATGACCAGCACGGCGAACCGGACGTCGTGATGGCCTGCTGCGGCGACACGCCGACGCTGGAGGTTCTTGCCGCGGTGTCTATCCTGCGCAAGCACCTGCCGGACCTGAAAATTCGGGTGATCAACGTGGTCGATTTGATGCGGCTGCAGCCCTGCGCCGAACACCC
>DAICYU010000118.1 GCA_027311485.1 Acetobacteraceae bacterium | reverse complement strand
TACCGTTTTAATTGGGTCCTACGCCGTCATCGGACAGAAACAGAGATACAAATCAAACCACACCCACGCCCCCTAAACCCCCCACCCGGGCGGCATACGCCGCCCGGCTCCCGCATCAGCCGCGATACCCCCGATAACCACCGTCCTGGCTGTGATGGTGATGGTGGTGATGATGGTGGTGGTGATGATGATGCTGCTGATAATACTGCACCCGCTCCACCCGCACGGCGCCCTCATTTATCGGCTGCCCCTCCGTCCCGGCCGGCGCCGCCGCGGCAACCTTCAGCAAGGCAGTCGCATTCGGGATCGGCTTCAGCAGATCGGCATAACTGCCTGCCTGCATTGCCTCCTGCAGCGTCACGGGATGCACCACAGCGGCCTGAGCGGGCACAGTGGCGACAAGGGCTCCCACAGCCCCGATCAGGCCGGCAACGTTTTTGTCCATTCCATTCTCCAACTGAACGTGATCGTGGGGCCGCAACCGCTGTCGCATACCGGCCCCGACATACCCATATCCGTAACGGCCAAACCCGGGCAGGTGTTCCACAAACCCATATTTGCTGGTCAGGATGTGAACGGAACGCCATGTTCCCGGTGTCACCGCGCCGTATTCCGACCCAAAGGCCTCACCCATGGGCCGCTCCGGCGCGACACACCCGGCATTCAGGTCACGCCGTAAACGCGTGCCGCCGTCCCCGCGAACAACGCCGCCTTCTCCTCCGCTGACGCCCCCGCAGCCAGGCGCTTGAACGCGTTCCACACCACGCCATAGCTGCACCACCGTTTCTGCACCGGGAAATTGCTCTCAAACATGCACCGCTCGGCGCCGAACAGCGCGATGCTGGTGTCGATCCATGGCCGCCACGCCGCCGCCACTTCCTCGGAATCGGGCGGAGTCTCGCGCTTCGCCCCCTCCCCCGGCAGCCGGATCGGCAGCGCCCCCAGCTTCACCGTCACGTTCGGCCGTTTCGCCAGCGCCGCCATGCCGGACCGCCACTCCGCAAACACCTCCGCTCGGCGGTCCGCATACGGGCCGCCCAGGATCGGCGTGCCGACATGGTTCAGCACGATGGATGTATCCGGAAACGCCGCCGCCAGCGCCTCCACCTCCGGCAATTGCGGGTGATACACCCAGGCATCGAACACCAGGCCCAGCCGAGCCAGGGCGGCGAAGCCGGCGCGGAACTCCGCTTCGGCCAGCATCCCGGGCGTGGGCACCACCTTGTGGATGCGGTCGGATGCGTCCCACGCGGTGGACTGGCGTATGCCGGCAAACCGTCCGCCACTGGCCGCGACATGCCGCGTCAGCAGGTCGCCCGCCCGCGCGCCCAACCGCAGATCCACGTTGCCGACCATCCGGGCGCAGACGCGTGCCGGCCCGAACGTGCCACTGGCCCCCATGGCGGCGATGCCGGTGACGAATTCCGTCTCTCCCAGAGACCGTTCCGCCTCCGGCCCATCCGCCCGGTACATAGACCGGCATTCCTCATACACGGTGGCAATGACGTTATGGCCGCTCGCAAGGTCGGCCAGCAATTCCGGCAGCAGATACGTGTTGCTGTCGCGCACCCACAAATGATGATGCGGGTCGATGATCGGCAACGCCGGCTCCAGCGCCGGTTCGGTATGCCCGGCAAGCCAGTCGGTGTTGATTTGACCGGCAAAGCGGTCGGTCTGCGCCATGTGTTTCGCTCCCCGTTTGCTGCCGGGGAGCTTACCACTGAGCCGCCGCGGCCCCGAATCACCGGGGCAGTCGATTACCGGTTGCGGGTGACGCCGAACGCCCAGGCAACGCCGATGACCGCCCCCTTGGCAAAGGGCAGCAGCGCCAGCGTCGCGGCCAGGAAGATCGGGATCGCGAACGCCGCCTCAAACCAGACCGACATGTCCCAGGTCCGGTCGGCGAAGAACAGCAGTGGCACCATCAGGTGCAGCACCAGAAAGATCGTCACATACGGCGCGAAGTCATCCGACGGGTATTGCTCATTATCGTTCCCGCAGGTGGGGCAAACCGGCCGCACCGTCAGATAGCCGGAAAACAATTCGCCCTGGCCGCACGCGGGGCATGTGCGGACGATGCCGCGGCGCAGTCCGGTCAGGATGTTCGGCGGTGAGCGGTGAACGCCAATGGCAGGTTGCAGCGGCTGATCGAGCGGCATGTCGATTCTCCCGACAGGGGTTTCGTGCCAGAACCGGGTAGAACCAAAACAGTTGCCCTCATTCTGGTGCCCTGCCCCTGGCGTGGCGCTGTATCAGCACGATCGGCGGCCAATCGGAACCGTTTTTTGCGCAACGGAGCCTCCCCCTCCCATATCGGCGCATCCGCTTGTATCCTCTGGCGTTCAGCAGGAGGAACCAACCGTGTCCAATCTGACCATCAAGGCCACCGACGGCAGCGGCAGCTTCAATGCCCACATCGCCGCGCCTAAAACCTCCCCCGCCGGGGTCGTCGTGTTGATCCAGGAGATCTTCGGCGTGAACCAGGCCATGCGCGACGCCGCCGCCTGGGTCGCCGACCTCGGGTTCATCGCCGTCGCCCCCGACCTGTTCTGGCGCATCGAGCCGGGCATCGACATCACCGACAAGACCGAAGCCGAGTGGAAGCGCGCGTTTGAGCTGTTCCAGACCTTCGACCAGGCCAAGGGCATCGAGGACCTGAAAGCCACCGTCGCCGCGGCCCGCACGATGGCCGGCGCGAATGGCAAGGTCGCCACCATGGGGTACTGCCTTGGCGGCCGCCTCGCGTTCATGATGGCCGAGCAGTCCGACGCGGATGTGAATATCTCCTATTACGGCGTCGGCCTCGACGGCCTGTTGCCGGACCTGAACAAGGTCAGCAAGCCGCTGATCGTCCACATCGCCGACAAGGACGAATACTTCCCCGCCGAAGGCCGGGCAAAAGTGGCCGAAGCGACCAAGGGGCACGCGCTGGTGAAGTGCTACAACTATCCGGCCGACCATGCCTTTGCCCGCGTCAACGGCACCCACTGGCACGGCCTGTCCGCCACCATCGCCAACGGTCGCAGCGCCGAAGCGCTGGCCGCCGCTCTGGCATAAGGCCCCATCAGGCCCTGAACGCCCCGCCTTTCGCCCGCGACACGCCTGTCGCGGGCGGATACCGTTGCAGACGACCATGGAGACGCATCCCTGATGGACGCCACTTCCCCCCCAGCGCCCGCCGGCAAGGGCCTGGCCAGGACCGCCGGCGCTTTGGCCGGCCTGAAGGTCATCGACCTGACCCGCGTCCTGGGCGGCCCCTACTGCACCATGATCCTGTCGGACCACGGCGCCGACGTCATCAAGATCGAGCCGCCGCAGGGCGATGAGGTGCGCGACTGGGGCCCGCCGTTCCACGAAGGCGACGCCAGCTACTTCATCGGCGTCAACCGCAACAAGCGCTCGATCGCGCTGGACCTTGGCAAACCGGAAGGCAAGGCCGTGCTGCTGCGCCTGCTCGAAGGCGCCGACGTGCTGATCGAGAACTTCAAGCCCGGCTCGATGGAGAAATGGGGCCTCGGCTACCAGGACGTGCTGTCGCAGCGCTTCCCCGGCCTGATCCACTGCCGCATCTCCGGCTTCGGCGGCGACGGCCCGCTGGGCGGCCTGCCCGGCTACGATGCCATCCTGCAGGCGATGACGGGGCTGATGAGCGTCAACGGCGACGCCACCACCGGACCGATGCGCCTGGGCACCGCCATGGTCGACATGGGCACCGGCCTGTATTCCGCCGTCGGCATCCTGATGGCGCTGCATGAACGCGCCCGCTCCGGCGTCGGGCAGTACCTGGACATGACGCTGTATGATTGTGGCATGGCCCTGCTGCACCCGCAGGCCGCAAATTTCTTCCTCAACGGCAAGCGTCCGGCCGGCACCGGCAACCCGCATCCCAACCTGGTGCCCTACGATAAGTATCCCACCCGGACGTGTGAGATCTTCATCGCCAGCGGCAACAACGGCCAGTTCCGCAAGCTGTGCGAACTGATCGGCATGCCCGAAATGGCCGACGATCCGCGCTTCGCCAACAACGGCGCCCGCAACGAAAACCGCGTTGCGCTGACGCTGGCCCTGGCCGCCGCCTTCGCCGACCATGACGGCAACGAACTGGCCCTGAAGCTGATCCGCAACGGCGTCCCCGCCGGGCCGGTGCTTCCGGTCGATCAGTCCACCGCCGCGCCACATACCGAACACCGGGAAATGGTCACGGAACTGGACTGGTACAAAGGCATCGGCACGCCCATCAAGTTCAGCCGCACACAGGGCGGCACGCGCCGCCCGCCGCCGCGGTTCAACGAACATGGCAATGAGGTGCTGGCGGAACACGGCTACTCCGAGACAGATATTGAAAAATTGAAACGATCTGGTGTAGTGAACGTGTCCCGCCGCCTCTGATGACCGGTTCACGTACACATGGAATGGCCTCTCGACCTGCCGGCCCGCACGGTGCTGAGTCTGCCCGGGGGTGCCGGCACACCCGGGGCCATCCCCTGGGCGGTGTTCAATGCCGCGTGGTACCGGCGCGCCTACGGGCTCGCCGCTGACCACGATGCAGCGGCGCTGCTCAAACACTACCTGACGATCGGGCAGGCCGAAGCCTATTCCCCCAACCCGCTGTTCGACGAAGCATGGCACCGTGCCGAATATCCCCGGATCGCGGCGGCCATCGCGGCCGGGGATTACACCTCGGCCTTCGATGCCTATTGCCGCCGCGGCTGCCTGGACCGGTCGGGCCATTGGTTGTTCGACGAATTGGCGTACCGGGACCGCTATCGCGACCTGACGCATGAGGTGTTCGCCCAGGCCGAATTGGCCAACGGCTACGATCATTACTTGCGTCACGGCGTGGAGGAGGACCGGGTCGGACACCTGCTGTTCGACCCGGAAACCTACCTGGCCAATTTCGACGCGGCCGACGTTCCCGCTGTCCGGCAGGCGGGGGTGTTCCAGCATTATCTCGACCGGCTGGAGCGCGGCGAACCGGAACTTCGCACGTCGATCTACTTCGACCCGGACTGGTATCGCCGCCGCTACCCTGACGTCGCGCGCAGCATTGCGGAAGGACGCTGGAAATCAGCCCTGCACCATTACCTGTGCAATGATAAGCCGACCGACTTCGATCCGTTGGAGGGCTTTTCCGAGGCCCACTACCTGGGCAACGACCCGGGATTGCGGACTGTCGTCGCCGACCGGCACTTCCGCAACGGCTACATGCACTTCCTGCGCTTCGGCACGCGGGAACTGCGGGCACCGTCGGCCTCGCTCGACCTTGCCTGGTACGCGGACCAGCCAACGGTCCGGGCGGACATCGACCGCGGCCTTGCCGCAGACGCATTCACGCATTGGCTGAAGGTCGGCTCGCAGCAGGGGCTGCCGCCGGTCCGACCGGCCGCACAACGCATCGAGGCGGAGCAGGCCGCGGCACTCGTCGAACAGATGACCACGGCCATGCTGCCGGTGATCGGGCGGTTCGGCTACCGGTTCGATCAGCCGGATGCCCCTGTCGTCAGCGTCGTCCTTGTCGCACGGGACGGCTTTGCCGCCACCATGGCAACCATCGGTGCACTGCGCGCGTCCACAACACTGCCGCTGGAACTGGTAATCGTTGACGTGGGCGCCTCCGACGAAACGGCGGCCTTGGGCCAGCATGTCCCCGGCGCCAAGGTGCTGCGGCTGGAAGCCGAAACCAGTTGGTCACGCGCGGCCGACGCCGGACGGCAATGGGCGACCGCGCCATTGGTGCTGTTCCTGTCCGCCGCCGCGCAGGTTGGGTTCAATGCCATCGACCGGGCACGCGCCCGGCTGACCGATGACGCGACCGCCGGCGCCGTGGGCGGGCTGATCCTGCAACCGCACGGCGTTATCGCGCAGGCCGGCGGGATCGTCTGGCAGAACGGCGGCACGCACGACTACATGGCCGGCGCCTCCCCACTGGCGCCGGAAGCCACCTTCGTCCGTGCCGTCGATTTCGTCTCGGCCGCCTTCCTGCTCGTCCGCACCGAACTGATGACGCAGTTGGACGGGTTCGATCATGCCTGCGGCACCGGGTATGAGGCTGTCGATCTGTGCCTGCGCATCAATGCCGCAGGGCTGCGCGTGGTGTTCGATCTATCGGTCATCGTTACCGAACGCATGCCGGATGCACCGCGCGGTGCGCCGCCCCAGCATTTCCGCGACAAGCACGCGGCGTTCCTGGACCGGCGCCCGGCCGCGGGCGGCCCGGTGCAGGTCTTCGCCCGTCATGCCGGCCCCAAGCTGCCGCACATCCTGTTTATCGAGGATACCGTGCCGCTGCGCCGCATCGGCTCGGGGTTTGTCCGGTCGAACGAAATCGTCCGGGCCATGGTCGCGCTGGGTGCCGCGGTCACGGTCTTTCCGGTCAATGGCTGCGATCTCCCCCTGGCGGGCGTGTTCGGCGACATGCCCGACACGGTGGAGGTCATGCACAACCTCGCACTCGACAAGCTTTCCAGCTTCCTGCTGGGGCGCCTTGCCTACTACGACCTGATCTGGGTAGCACGCGTCCACAATCTGGAGAAAATCAAGCCGATCCTGGACCGGATGCACGGCCAGGATACAGCCGCACCACCAATCATCCTGGATACCGAAGCCCTGACGCCGTATCGGGAAGCGCAGCGCATCGCCCTGTCCGGCGGCGTGTTCGATCCCGAGCCCGCCATGCAGGCCATGCAGGACCTGATGCGCCTGTGCACCGCGACAGTCGCCGTTACGGTCGAGGAAACCGCGCTGTTACAGGACCGCGGCGTCAGCAAGACCTTCACCATCGGCCACGCGATCGAGGCTCGACCGACGCTGCGCCCCTTCGCGCAACGCAGCGGCATGCTGTTCGTCGGCGCGATCCACACGGCCGACAGCCCCAACCTGGACAGCCTGCACTGGTTCGTCGACGCCGTTCTCCCGCTGATCGAGGAGGACCTTGGCTGGGAAACAAGGTTGACGATCGCCGGCTATGTGGCGCCGGGCATCGACATCAGCCGCTTTCGCCATCACCCCCGCATCACCCTGCGCGGCTCGCAGCCCGATCTGGACCCGCTCTATAATACGAGCCGGGTTTTCGTCGCCCCCACCCGCTATGCCGCGGGCGCGCCGTACAAGGTTCTGGAGGCTGCCTCACGCGGGATCCCAGTCGTCTGCACCGAGGTGCTGCGCCGCCAGATGGGATGGACGTCGGAGCAGGACATCATTGCGGCCGACGCGGCGGATCCGGTCGCGTTTGCGGCAGCGATCCTGGCACTCTATCACGATGAGGGGTTGTGGCGAACGGTCCGGGAAGGCGCGTTGCGGCGGTTGCGGCGCGAACACCGCTGGGCCGACTTCATGCGCTCGGTCGCGCAGGCCGTGACGGCCAAGGATGCTGCATAAAGTGTGATCGTCGCGGGCGGCATGCCGGCAGGACGTGAATCACACGATCAAATAAAGGCCGTGTGATCGTCCTGCGGAACGCCAGCAGGCCGTGAATCACGCGATTAGATTGATAACCTGCTCCTGCACGATGCGTTGGATCAGGATTTAAAATGGAAGACCTAAGGATAATGCCCTCGGCGGAACGCCCGCAGGGCGTAATCAAGCGCTAAAATGGCAACTTGGCATATTATCGCCCGCGAAGTGCATGAGAGCGGGATAAAACCAAATTCAGGCGCCGCGGAAGCCGATCCAGACGGACAGCAGGACCGTGACAAGCAAAAGCGCCTTGGCATAGGGCATGAAGCCGTCGCAGCGCTGCAGCAACTGACCTAGCCCGCCCTGTAAATTCTTACTTGCCTGAACAGAGATCGTTGCCATCGTGACATCCGAGGTCGGTTGGGTCCTCGTTCATCCCTCTGAAAAAGAGTGCCGCGGGAGGGAACCTCCCGCGGCCAGGTTCAGGGGAGGAAACACAGACTTTTTAACTCACGATTTCGCGAAGTCACAAGAAAAACATCAAGAGAACGTGATCACATTTATAGTGTTAATACGTAACGGATCGAAAAACGCGAGATTAGGGAATGATCAGTTCCATTGCGTCTCCGATTGAAAATATGCCGCCCTCCACCACTTCAGCATGAACACCCAGGTCAACATGACCGTAGAGGGAACGAAGTTCCGCAACGGGGTCGGCATCCCGCTCCGCCGTTTCGGGATTCACTTCGGTTGCAGGACAACGCGTCGTCGGCTTCACCACCCGCAGCACCGCGCCGCCGATCTGCATCTCCCGCCCGATCCACTCCCGCTCGGCCCACGCGGGCGCGCCGCTGAACCAGATATTCGCCCGGAAGCGCCGGCGATGCCGCCGAACGCCGACCTTGGCTTCATAGTCGCGCAGGCTGGCCAGATTGTTCAGGCTGACCACCTTGCCCCGCTGGTCGGCGAAGCCATGGCCCTCCACATAATGGAAAGACGGTGTTCCCCGCGCCTCCTCGCCCAGGAAGGCGGTCAGGAACGCGCCGATCTGCTGCCGCCCCGCCGGCGACAGGGCGTTCGCCTCCACCCCGGTTCCGCCGGGCGCCATGATCGTCAGCATGCCCGAGCGGGGGTCGAAAACGCTGAACAGCTGTGCCGCCCGCGCGTGTTTCATCAGGCACATGAAGTGCCATTTCGGCAGCCAGACCGGCTTGTCCGGATCAAACCCGGCATCGCCGTGTGCCAGCGCGAAGGCACGGTCCCACGGGATACTCCCCCCCGCCTGCACCTCCGCCCGCTCCAGCGCTTCGGGGGTCAGCCCCTTGACGGGATAGCGATACAGATATTCGATTCGCATGTTTCACTCCCTCTTGAGCTACCCCAGGCGTCGCCCCAAATCGAGACCAAAGCTTTGTGGTGTCGCCTCTGACAGGGACACGACAGGGCCTGTCGCCTGATCGAAAGGGACAACGCATGGACATTCAGAAATTTACCGAACGGTCGCAAGGATTCCTGCAAGCTGCGGGGACGATCGCGATCCGGGAGTTCCACCAGCGCATCACGCCGGAACATCTGCTGAAGGCGCTGCTGGATGATGAGGAAGGGGCCGCGGCGGGCCTGATCAAGACTGCCGGCGGCGATCCAAAGGCTGCGGCGGCCGGTGCCGATGCCGAAGTCGCTCGGCAACCCAAGGTAAGCGGCAGCGGCGCAGGCCAGCCACAGCTTACCCCGGAACTGGTGCGCGT
>DAICYU010000117.1 GCA_027311485.1 Acetobacteraceae bacterium | reverse complement strand
CGGCTCGGCTATGACCGGGACCGAGCTTGGCGAAGCCGCGCCAACCGGGATCGAAGTAAGCTATAGCCAACTGCTGACCGACCTGCGGGGCGTCGCCACCTCTGCCACCGACAAGACGTTCCTGGCCGATCTTCCAGCCACCGACCCGAACAACGGCGGATCATATTTCCTGAGTACCGCTCAGGAGAAAGCGCTGGGCCTGCTGAGCGCGACGTCGACCGAAGTCGATGGATACGCCGGCTTCTCCAACACCGCCTCGTTTGATTACAATCCTGCCAACGGTGTTTCGTCGGGCCAGTATGACCTCGTGGGCGTCGCCCTGCATGAGCTGACCCATGTACTCGGGCGCTACGCCCCCGGCGATCTCGTTACATCCCTGGATTTAATGAGCTACGGTACGAACGCGCAGATCGATACAAACAACGCGACGCCACATTATTTGTCTTTGAATGGCGGCAAAACCAATCTTGCCAACTTCAACGTTTCGTCGGACCCAGGCGACTTCGCTCCCGGAACTCCGACTGACCCGTTCAACGCGTTCCTCAACGCTGGCGCGGTGTATGGCCTGACCCCGCTCGACTCACAGGTGTTGGACGCACTCGGTTACAATGTCGGCGCCGCGGGACCACCGCCGCCTTCCCCGAACGACTTCGTCATCTTGCCCAACAACGGGACCATCACCGACAAAAACGGAAACACCTGGTCCATCTCGACCGGTCTTCAGGTTGTGGTCGATGGTTCCGTGGATCCAACAACGCAGTCCGTTGTTCAGATGGACTACGTAAACGGCGTCATCTGGCAGGAAAACAACAGTGGGTTGTGGTATTCGAAGGTCCTGCCCAATGATACCTGGAGTTCACCGGTAAACACCGCGCCCATCCCGCCGCCGTCGATAAGTGGCACCGTGGCGGGACAGACAGTGGCATCCAACGGAACCATCAGGCCGTTCAGCGGCGTGTCCATCACCGATCCGGTGGCCAACGCGAACGAAGCGGTGACGATCACCGAAGTGGACGCGGCGGGAAATACGTCGGACGCAAACGGTAAACTCTCCGGCGCGGGACTGACCGAAACATCCGCCGGTGTCTACCACCAGACCGCGGGAAGCCCCTCCACAGTCAGCGCCGCCTTGCAGCAGCTTGTGTTCACGCCATCCAATACCAACCCGAGCGCACCAATCACGACGGATTTCACCGTTGGAGTCATGGATCAGGCAGCCAGCCTTCTCGGCGGCGCCATCGCCAATGACCATACCACTTCGGTGATCCAGCAGCCCGTGCCACACGTTCCGCCGCCGGGCGTCACGAACGGACCGCCTGACAATTTCCTCGTCTCGGACCAGACATCCGGCGGCACGTGGCAGTCAGCCGGCCAAGCCTACAGCGGCCCGGTGGCAGGGCTGAGCCAGGAGATCATTATCGCAACGTCCGACAATATCAATGTCAATGCCGAGGTCCCGAACGTCTTTATCCACACAGGATCAGGCATGGACGGCATAACCGTGAACACCGGCAACAACATTGTCGACGGCTCAACCAACTCCAACTTCCTGATCGGCGGCACTGGCGACGACACGTTCTATATGGATGACCGTAATCCGACGACGCCGATCTTTTCGACCATCGTGAACTTCCATGCCGGCGACAATGCCACGGTGTGGGGCATCAACCAGAGCAGCTTCCACATGACCGTGCTGGACAACCAGGGCGCTGCCGGCGCCACCGGTGTTGATCTGATCTTCAGTGCGCCGGGTCATGTCGATACCAGCTTCGTTCTGGCCGGTTACACCAGCGCTGACCTGACCAACGGGCGCCTGAGCATGTCCTATGGCCAGACGCCGGACCTGCCCGGATTGCCGGGCAGCGAGTACATGACGCTGCACGCCACCTGATTCTGGCTCGTCCTGGAAAAATCCCGCCGGTGCCGAGCCCGCGCCGGGTTGCGCGGGGCCGGTGTTATCCGCACCCTGGTGGAAACACCGACCTGGGGGGACGCCAATGACCGAAATCCGCGCCATCCTGCGCAATCACATGAAAGAAAAACTGGCTCGCAACGAAGTCGTCGCATCAATGACCGTGCGCCTGTCCCGATCCATTGAGATCGCACAGATCGCCGCGACATCCGGGTTCGACACGTTGTACGTGGATCTGGAGCACAACACGCTGTCGATCGACACATGTTGCCAAATCTGCATCGCGGCACAACAGATTGGCGTTACACCGTTGGTGCGGGTGCCGGCGAATACAGCCGAGTATATCGGCCGCGTGCTCGACGGCGGCGCGATGGGTGTCATCACGCCGCACGTCCGCTCCGCCGCCGAGGCACGGGCGATCGTCGATCTGGTGAAGTTCCCGTCGCTGGGACAGCGATCGGCAGGCGGTGCGCTGTCGCACTACCAGTATCGCAACTTCCCGGTGAGCGAAACGAACGCGGCGATGAACGACGCGACATCGCTCGTGGTCATGATGGAAACCGTGGCGGCGCTGGAGAACGTCGAGGAGATCATTGGCACCGAAGGGATTGATATGCTGCTGGTCGGCAGTAACGATTTGTGCGCGCAGATGGGGCTGGCCGGACAATTCGACCATCCCAGGCTGGCGCAGGCTTTCGAACGATCCATTGCGGCGGCGCGCAAGGTGGGCAAGCACGTGGGGATCGGTGGTCTGGCCTCACGCGACGACCTGATGGCGAAGTTCGTACGGATGGGTGCGCGGTATGTATCCACCGGAACGGACATGGCATTTCTGCTTTCGGCCTGCGCGCAGAAAGCCAGATTCGTGCAGCAACTGGCACCATAACCGGATGACAGGGTAATCCCGCCCTATCTGGCGGCTGATCCGGAAACGCGGGCGATGGCCGCAGTGATTGCCAGCAGTCCGATGATGCAGGCGAAGGTGAAATCAGCCGCGATCGGGTTCGCGAACTGGGTAATCAGCCCCATGCCGATCACCGGCAACATGGCCGCCGTATAGGTCACGACGAAATACAAGCTCAGTACGCGGGCACGCTCCTCGCTACCCACCTGCTGATTGACCGCCCGCAGCGTGTTGGCAAACCCAAGGCCGATCGCCAATCCCTCGACGGCGGTGCCTGCCACGAACAGCCAGATTGACGGCCGGTTGATGCCAAGAAGCAACAGAATGAGCCCGAGCGGGATCAGGATCAGGCTGGTGAGGATTGCCGGACCGGAGGCAACGTGGCGGAGCGCCGCCGCACTGATGGCTGCGACAAGGAACAGTTCGAAGGCGACCGCGCCGGCGATCGCATGATTGGGATTGTGCAACCGCTCTGCCAGCACGGACGGCACCAGCGAGGTAAAAAGACCGATCATCGCAAACATGCAGAAGCCGGCGGCAGCCAGGCTGAAAAACACAGCCTCCTTGCCCTCGGGCATCGCGAGTTGGGGTTGTAATGAAAGCGGCTTTCGTTGCGCCAGCGTCTCCGGCGCAAAATACGCAGGCAGCAGCGCCAGCAGCAGCAGAGCCAGAAGCGCATAGAAACAGGCCAATGTTGGCAGACCGAGATACTGCGCCATGATGCCGGCAACGATCGGCCCGGCGCCAAGCCCCAGCAGCTCGGTTATGGTGCTGAGGTCCGCGGCTCGGCTCTGGCTGTCCTCGCCCGGGATCAGTTCGGACAGGAAAGTGGTAAACGCGGAAAGCACCAGCCCGACACTGAAACCTGAGAGGAACCGTCCGATGAACAACATCGCCAGCCCGTGCGCGAAGATCAGGCACAGCGTACTGGCAATCCCGATGACGATGCCAAGCAGCATGACGGGACGGCGGCCGATCTGATCTGACAGACGACCGAAAAAAATCAGTGCGACAACGGCGGCCACGAAATACACGCCGAAAATCAGCGTCAGCACGATTTCGGAAAATTGAATCTGCTTCTGCCAGAGCAGATACAGCGGTGCCGGCAGCGTGCCGCCGAGCGCAAGCACGGCCACTGCGGCTTGCACGCCGCGGACAGACCCGGTTTGCACCGCAGACACAGAGGTGACAGACATGCAGGATTCTCCGGCGGATTTGGCGCGGCTGGTGGCTGCCGGCAATCAGCACGAACAACGCGGTTCGCCCCACTGCGTGGCGACACAATTTGCGGCGGCTGCTGGCAGGCACCCGGCCCGGGCTATACGGTCCGGCGATGCGTCGCTAGCGAAACCGCTTGAGGCAGTGGTCAACGACCGTTTCAACGGACGTGAACACCACAGCCCCCGCGCCCGAAAGTTGCCGCGTCTTTGAGGCGAGCGTCCCGGTCTCCCCATGAACCAGCGCCCCCGCGTGCCCCATAGACACACCTTCCTTTGCCTCGCGTCCGGCGATCAGGGCGAACAGCGGCTTCTGTGCGCCAAGACGGGCGTATGCGTCGGAGCATTCCTCCTCCTCGGTGCCGCCGACCTCACCGACAAGGATGATGCCCTTGGTCCGCGGGTCATCAAAGAAAACCGGCAGCAGGTCGGCGAACCGAACACCTTTCACCGGATCGCCACCCACACCGACCCAAAGGCTTTGCCCCAGCCCCGCACGCGCCATGCGGTAGCCAACCTCGTACGACAGTGTGCCGCTTTTCGACATGATGGCGAGCGGCCCAGGCGACAGACAGACATCCGGCAGGAAGCCCAGCTTGCATTCCCCCGGTACTGCTAGTCCTGGCGTCGAGGCGCCGACCCAGGTTGCACCGGCTTGCCTGACGGCGCGTCCGATGCGGATCGCGTCATGCATCGGTACGCCCTCGGCGACCGTGACGATCAGCTTGATGCCGGCGGCCAGAGCCTCCTGCACCGCCGCCAGCGTTTCGGCCGGCGGTGCCATCGCGACCGAGGCGACGGCGCCTGTCTCCGTCACCGCGTCGGCGCAAGTGCCGAAGACCGGCACGCCGGCCACGTCCTTCACATCGCTGCGGGTGGAGGTCCCGCCGACGATATTGGTGCCATAGGCCCGCATCAGCGCGGCGTGGGTCCGCCCCATCCGCCCGGTGATACCCTGCACGATCACCGGGGTCGCGCGACAAAGCGCGCCGATCATCGCCCTGCCTCCACCACCGCTTCCATCCGGGCCAGTGCTTCGCTGAGGTCCTCGGTGACCAGCATGCCGGGCTGCGCTGCGTTCAGGATCCGCCTGGCTTCCGCGGCATTGCGGCCGACCAGCCTGGCAACAACCGGCACCCGCAGGTCCGGCGTCTGCTGAATGGCGGCTGCCAGCAGGTTGGCGAACTCACCAAGATCGGTGATGCCGGCAAAAATGTTGACCAGGATCGCCTTCAGGGAGGCGTGAGCGGTGATCCAACCCAGCACACGCAGCAGGCGAGCCGGGCTGCCACGCATCTGGCCGGTGCGGATGTCGCAGAAGTTCAGCGGTTTGGCGCCCCGCGCGGTGAGTTCGTCGATCAGCATCATCGACAGGCCGGCACCGGTGGTGACCAGGCCGATTTCGCCCTCGGGATCGAGTTCGACGTAATCGAAGCCCTCGGCGATCTTGCGGTTCGCATCGGCATAAATGTCGGGTCGTGCGGCGATCATCGCGGCGATGGTGGGCTGACGGTCGACCGCGTTCAGGTCGACCACGATCTTGGCATCACCGGCGACACAGCCGGCCTCGCCGACGAACAGCGGGTTGATCTCGGCCAAGGCCAGTTCCTGCGCGATCAGCATCTCGGCCAGGGCCTTGCCGATGGCGGCCACCTGCCCCCGCCACGCGGGCGGCTCATTGGCGATCAGGTCCGCCAGCGCCTCGGCCACGGCATCCGCGTCCAGCGCACACAGGCGGCTATGTGCGGAGCCGGACTGTTCGATTTCCACACCGCCCTGGTCGGCATAGATGACGCGCAGCCCGTAGCTGGCGGCATCGACCATGACGGCCAGGTAGCGCTCCTGCCCCTGGGCGGCCTGCTCCACAAGGCAGGCATCGATGCGATGCCCCTTCAGACGGCTGCCAAGCAGGCGGTGAACCGCATCGGACACGGCGTCGGTGCTGGTGCAGCGGACGATCCCGCCGGCCTTGCCACGCCCGCCCGCCGGCACCTGCGCCTTGACGATCCAGGGGCCATCGATCGCGACAGACGCCGCTGCATCCGTCACGACCACACCTTTCGGCACCGGTATGCCATGGCTGGCAAGTAACGTCTTACCGTCAGCTTCGATCAGCAGCACCTCAGAACGTCCCCAGGCCGAGAATCCCATCGGTGACATCAAAATCCCCGACGATCTTCTTGCCGATCAGATCACGCAACGTTTCGGACGCGCCGCCGCCGATCGAGCCGTAGCGCGCACCGCGATAGAAACGCGATACCGGATACTCATCCGTGAAACCGAAGCCACCGTGCATCTGTACCGCCTCGGTTGTCACGCGCAACGACATTTCGTTGCAGAACACCTTTGCCGCTGCGGCCATGAACGGATCGGGGAACGGATTGGCGGTCAGGCAGGCGCGATACAGCAGGCCGCGACCAGCTTCGATGTCCTTGAACATGTCCGCCAGCTTCCAGCGAATGCCCTGGAAATCGGCGATCGGCTTGTTGAAGACGGTGCGTTCACGGACATAGTTGACCGCTTCGTCGAAGGCGCCCTCGGCAAGACCCAGGGAGATCGATGGATTCAGGCAGCGTTGGGTATTGAAGGCGGTCAACAGCTTGCGAAAGCCGTCCTCGCGGATCACTAGGTTCTCCAGCGGCAGCTCGCAGTCGTTGAACTGGATTTCGTGCAGGTTTTCGCCGCCCATCGTGTGATAGGTGCCGGTGACCTCGAACCCGGGCGTATCGGGTTCGAGCAGGACGCAGCCAATGCCCTCCCGCCCCGGCTTGCCGTCAATCCGGCTGAACACCACAAACATGCCAGCCTCGCGGGCTCGGCTGATCAGCGTCTTCGTTCCTTTCAGAATGACGCGGTCGCCGGCAATACGCGCGTTGGTGCGGTAGTTGGCGACATCGGTGCCGGCGTGCGGTTCGGTCATGCAAACCGCCAGTATGCAGTCACCGCTGACCACTTTCGGCAGAATACGGTCTCGGATACTGGCCGGGGCGTAGCGGGCGATGACCCGCGTCTGGACGCCCGCTTCCCCGAGCACGGCCATGGCGGTGACGTAATCGACCTTGGCGATCTCCTCCAGGATCAGCGCCGTGTCCAGAATTGGCAGGCCCAGGCCGCCATATTCTTCGGGCACCGACATGCCCAGCACCCCGAGTTCAGCCAGACGCTTCATGTTCTCCCACGGGAAGGTACCGTCCATCCAGCGTTGCGCCTTGGCCTTGAACTCGGTCTGCGCCAGATCGCGCACCGATGCGATCATCTCCCGCTGTTGCGCATTGATGTGGAAGTCCATGGTTTCGATCCCTCGCCAGTCGGGGGAGTGTAACCGGCGCCGACGTCAGCGCAAACGTGCGCCCGGTTTGCCTGCCCTGATCGCGCGTCCTAATCTGCCGGCAGTTGCGCCACGGTGCACCGGAGGAATCGTAATGAACGAAATCAGTAAAGTCTCGCTTCCCGATTACGGGCCGGAAGAGGCCGCGATGCGGGTCTATCTCGATGAGGGCGCGCGACGCGCCCAGACCTTGGGCAATCGCGGACCGATCCGCTTCACCCCCGATGGCGCGGTTCATCCGGACATCCTGGAGGCGTACTGGCGCTGCGGGTTCTACATATTCGAAGGCGTGCTGAAAGCGGACGAACTGGCCGACATCGAGGCTGACATTCGCGACATCCTCGATCGCCTGCCGGCCGAGAAAGGCTGCCCCGTCGACGCCAAGGGACGCCCGGCGCTCGGGGCTGACCTGAAGGCGCCGACGCTGTTCTGGTCCAAACCGTTGGCCGACCCGTTCGGCGGCACCAATCTGGCTGCCGGCCGGCATCCGGTGAAGATGTTCGAACCAAAGGCGGCCGCCGATGCGCCGAAGGAGATCGTCTATCTGATCCTGGGTTCGCTCCAGTTCTCCGAGGCCGCGCTGCGCGTCTATGGCCATCCGGAGCTTCTGGCCGTCGCGGCCGCGGTGAACGGTGACGACTTCGTGCCATTCAATGAGGCGCTGTTCATCAAGGAGCCAGGCCGTGGCGCCTCGGTCGCCTGGCACCAGGATGGCGTGACGCACTGGAACAGCCCGGACTGGGATGAGGGATCGCACGGCTTCAACTTCATGGCGCAGCTGTATGGCTGCACGCCGGCGAACGGCGTCTGGGTCGTTCCCGGATCACACAAGTTGGGCAAGGTGGACATCAAGGCGATGGTTGCCGACGCTGGAACCGAGCGTCTGCCCGATGCCGTGCCGCTGGTCTGCAAGCCGGGCGATGTGGCCATCACCAACCGTCAGGCTGTGCACGGGTCGTTCGCCAATACCAGCCCGGACTGGCGGGTGACGGTGAATTTCGGCTTCCACCGCCGCCGCTCGGTTCTCGGTGTGCAAGGCGGCGGCGTGCACAACAAGGCCGCGGTCTATGACGCCGAACGGATCCACACGCGGGCGCGGATGATCGGCTATGGTATCGACGCCCGGCGGCAGCGGTTCCCGCACGAGACGCCGTTTGTCTACCAGCCGCTGGCAGGCGAAACCTATCGCTGGGATGCCGATGCCAAGGCCGGAATCAAGGATTACAACCTGATGGATCTCAGCATTTAACTGGCGATCGCCGAATGGCTCAACAGCCCGGCAGCGTGGCTGGCGTCCAGGGACCATGGCCCAACACTTGGCCGATGATCATCGGATGAACGCCAGCTGTCCCCGCCGACCCGCCGGTTGGCTGTGCCGGGCGCTACGCCGGTTCGATCCGGATCAGCGCCGGTTCTTCCATCACCGTGGACAGGGCCTTGATCCGGTCCAGTGCCATGCGCATCGCGCTTTCCTGCGTTTCATGCGTGACCAGCACGACGGGTACCGCCTCACCCGGGCTGCGCCCGCGTTGCAGCATCGATTCCAGGGAGATGCCGTGGTCGCGCAGCACCGCCGTCACGTCAGCAATGACGCCGGGCCGGTCCACCACCATCAGCCGCAGATAGTAGGCGCCGACATGGCTGGTCATCGGCACGGACGGGGCCGATGACAGCGATGCGGCGGCGGCGCCCCAGACTGGGGTAACGCGGTTCCGCGCGATGTCGATCAGGTCGGATACCACCGCCGAGGCCGTCGGACCGGCCCCTGCCCCACGGCCTTCCAGCATCAGGCGGCCGACGAAGTCGCCCT
>DAICYU010000116.1 GCA_027311485.1 Acetobacteraceae bacterium | reverse complement strand
AGCAGCGGTCCGCGCCCTGCGCGACGCGCTGTGGCACAATTCTCTGAATATCGCCGCGGCGCTGGGGATGGACACTGACGCGATGCAGGTCGAGGTCAGGATCGGTGTGCCGCACCCCGAGCAGGTGGACAAGGCGCAGGTTCTGGCGGTGCTGCCGCACGGCACTGGCACGGTGGAGGTTGTGGACGGCGGCCTGGAAATCCCGAACGACGAGGGCACCAATTCAACGCTGGTGGCGAGTGCCGCCGCCGTGGTCTGGCTGGACGTGGCGTGAGGGGGGCGCAGTCATGGCACTGAAACGGGTTATCCTCGAGCTTGGAACCGGCAACGATCTGCACGGTGGCGACTACACCAAGGCGGCGTTGCGGGCCGTGCAGGACGCCATTCACCACTCATCCCTGTCGATGCTGCGGTCGCTGGGCGTGGACCCGAAGACGGGCATGTTCGTTGAGGTGACGATTGGCGTGCAGCAGCCGGACAAGGTGGACGCCGAAGCCGTTCGCGGCAGCTTGCCGCATGGGACGGTGGCGGTACGCTGCGTCAAGGGCGGCCTTGATGTGATCGACCGGGAACGCGGGGACAATGCTGTCATCGCGACTGCGGCCATCGCAGTCAGGCTGGATCTGCCGTAATAATAGCGTGTCAATCGCAAGTCACAGGCGCCGCTGTCACCGGATCATGACAGCGGCGTGAAGGTCGGGCGACGGTTACATTCCGAAGGGAAGACGGCCTTCCTTGTAGCCGTTTTCATCGAAATGTTGCTGGCCGCTCTGTAACAATCCGCGACGCACGTAATCTGCGACACCGGGATTCTGCTCAAGGTAGTACTTCTCATCGACCGTGATGGGAAAGGGCCACCGTCCCTCAAAATAGCCATCGCCGACGAAATGCGACCGGGCGGATGTAATGATTCCTTGCTTTATGGCATCTGCGATATCCGGGTACCGCTCGAGATACCAGGCTTCGTTCACGTCAGTCCCGGCCAGCAGCCGACGGATCAACTGCACCAGGTTTTCGTAGCTGCACTTCACCATGAGCTCGCCCTTAACGGTCTCGATGGTAACGTATGACTTCAGGACTTCGAACGGCGGAAGGTAACGCATCAACGATCTCCATTGTAATATCGTAGTTATATCGATCCACGATTTTGCACAATATGGATTACGTCCCGTTACCTCTGTTACGATGACCCGCGACCACCACGAACGAACCGGACGTCCGGCCGGACGCGTATTCTCAAACAAGAATTCAGCGCGTCTCTGGCGTCGTCGGCTGGTTTCACCCGGGCCAATGATGCGCCAAGGCGGACTGCCTATCGTCCACGCCACACAGGGTCTCTCTTCTCGACAAAAGCGCGGACACCCTCGACCCGGTCTTCACTGGTATAAGGACTGATCCCTTCGTTCAGGCGCAACGCGGCCGGGACCGGAAGCCCGTTCGATCGGATTGCGGTCTCTTTCATTCTGCGTAGAGAAACCGGCGCGTTCTGGCAGATGGCGTCGGCAAGCCGCAAGGCTTCCGCCAAGGCCTCACCACGCGGGACGACGCGGTTGACCAGACCCCACCGCTTCGCGTCCTCGGCACCGATATATTCGCCAAGATATAACATTTCGTAAGCGATGCCGGACGGCACCATGCGGGGCAGCATGACGTTGGCGAAATGCGCCCCCTTCCCGCGCTTCGCCTCCGGCAGTCCCAGCCGCACGTGCTCAGCCGCCACGCGCAGGTCGCAGGCCAGCGCCAGTTCCAGCCCGCCGGCCACCGCCGGACCGTTCAGCGCTGCGATTGTCGGCTTGATGGTTTCATACACAACTTCGAACACATAGCGCTGGACGCGGGACAGCAGCGGCTGGAACGGCTTGCCGTCCTTGTCCTCCTGCGCCCGCGCCTTCAGGTCCGCCCCGGCGCAGAACGCCCGGTCGCCGACCGCGGTCAGCACCACAGCGCGAATGTCGGGGTCCGCCCCAGCCTCCACGAACGCCTCGATCAGGGCGTCGGACAATTCCGGCGACAGCGCGTTCATCCGCTCGGGCCGGTTCATCGTCAGCACCAGGGTATGGCCACGGCGCTCCGCCAGCAGGATCGAATCCGGTTCCATCAGGGTTTCCTCCTTCGTTTGGCGGTCAGGCTAGCGAAGCAGGGCGCGCATGGACATGGCGCCGGCCGGCCAGCACTATGGCTGACGTTCCACAGCGATATGGAGACATCCACAGCATGCCATCCCGAATTGCAACGCGCGATGCCTTGCAAGCCTTGTTCCATCCCCGGGCCGTTGCCGTGGTCGGCGCCTCGGACGACACGACCAAGCACGGCTACATCGTTCTGACCAACGTGCGGAACACCGGTTTCCGGGGCGGCATCTACGGCATCAGCCGGCGCATCAAGGACGTCGATGGCATTCCCTGCTTTCCCGACCTGGCATCGGTGCCGGAGCCGGTGGATACCGCCTTCCTGGCCATCCCGGCCGAGGCCGCGGTGCAGGCGGTGCGCGACTGCGCCCGCGCCGGGCTGAAGGCGGTCATCGTCGGGTCCGCCGGCTACGCCGAGAGCCTGGACGCGGCCGGCGGCGAACGGCAGCAGGAACTGCAGCGGATTGCACAGGAAGAAGGCATCCGCATCGTCGGACCGAACTGCAACGGTATCTACAATGCACATTTTCCGGTCTCGATCGGCTTCAATACGTCGCACGCCAAGCGGCAGGCGCCGGGCGGCATCAGCATCTTCTCCCACAGCGGCGCGCTGTTCGATGCCATGGCCGGGCGGCTGGCGATGCTGGGCGCCGGCCTGTCACTGTTCGCCTCGGCGGGGAACGAGGCTGACATGTCGGTGCTGGACTACATGGAATACGGCATCAGCCACGCGCCGACGCGCGTCATCGCGCTGCTGATCGACAGCCTGGACGACGGCCCCCGCTTCCGCCGCCTTGCCCTTGCGGCCTACGACGCCGGCAAGCACGTCGTCGCATTGAAAATCGGCGGTTCGGCGGCCGGCGCGGCGGCGGCGGTTGCCCACTCCTCGCGCATGGCCGGCGATAATGCGTCCTATCACGCCCTGTTCAGGGCCAGCGGCGTCGCCACCGTCGCCACGCTGGAAGGGCTGATGACCGCGGCGGCGCTGTTGGACAGGTACGGCAGGCGGCCGGGCAAGCTGGGATCGCTGTCCACCTCCGGCGCCGGCGCGTCGTTGATCGCCGACCGGTGTGAGGCGCTGGGCGTTCCACTGGCGACCCTGACGGCGGAGACGCATGACGCCATCGACGGGCACAAGATGTTCTCCCGCATTGGCAATCCGCTGGACCTGGGCATCTTCGGCGGTATGCGCCGATCGTCCGAGGTGCCGACGCTGCTGATGCGCGATCCGGGTGTATCCCTCGTCCTGGGGCTGGTGCACGCGATGAACCCGTGGCAGGGCGATCCGTACCGGAAGGCGATGGCGGCGGCACGGGAAGCCACCGGCAAGCCGCTGCTGCTGGTGACCCCGGGCGGGCTGCCGGACGCGGAGAGGGAGACGTATCGGTTGAGCGGGATCGATGTCTTCACCGATACGGATATCCTGCTGGAAGCGATCGGCGCGCTGCTGACCGCGCCGCCGGATGCGATCCCGCCGGCCGAGGCATCCCCTGCCCCGGGCTTATCGATCCCCGAATCAGCTGCCCCCGCGTCAGCCACCCCCAAGTCACCTACCCCGGCGATGCCGCCGCGCGCGTTGACCGAGCCCGAGAGCCTGCGGCTGCTGGCGCAGTATGGGGTACGGACGGTACCGACGATCGAATGTGATTCTGCCGCGGATGCGGTGGCCGCCGCCGCCCGGCTTGGCTACCCGGTGGTGCTGAAAGGTGTCGCCGAGGGTGTGGCGCACAAGAGCGACCATGGGCTTGTGCATATCGGGCTGACCAACCCGGACGCCGTTGCCCGTGCCTTCGCCGCGGCCGGCTGCGCGCGCGTGGTGGTGCAGGCGATGATCCGCGGGGAGCTTGAAGCGATCGCCGGCGTAACGCGGGCGGACGGCGTCGGGCTGGTGCTGATTGCCGGTCTGGGCGGCATCTTCGCCGAGGCGCTGCGCGACGTCACGACGTTCGCCATACCGGCCAGCCGGTCGGTGATCGAGGCTGAGCTGGCGAACAGCCGCCTCGGCCGGGTGCTGGCCAGCCCGCGCTGGACTCACAAGACCGCCGCCGAGGCGTTCATCGACCTGTTGCTGGGGCTGCAATCGGCCGCGCTGGCAATCGGCGATTCGCTGCAGGCGATCGACGTGAACCCGGTGATCCTGGGTGCAGCCGGCGCCGTGGCCGTCGATGCGCTGGTGGTGCCGCGGTCATGAGCGGGCGTTTCACCGTCACCTATCACGTCCGCGCCGCCGCATCCGAGATCGAGGCGCGCGCCAAGGCGATCGCGGTGGAGCAGAGCGTGGAAATGCCGCTGGCTGCGATCGACGATGAGGCCGTGCTGGCCGACATCGTCGGGCAGGTGGAGGGCATTGACGATCTGGGCCAGGACGTATTCGCCGTCCGCATCGGGCTGGCGAGCGCGACGGTCGGGCACGATGCCGGGCAGTTCCTGAACATGGTGTTCGGCAACACGTCGCTGCACGACGATGTGGTGCTGGCCGATGTGGCGGTGCCGGACGCACTGCGGGCCACCCTGGGCGGGCCACGGCACGGCATCGCCGCGCTGCGGACCCGGCTGCGGCTGCACCAGCGGGCGATGACCGGATCGGCGCTGAAGCCCCAGGGTCTGCCGCCCGAGGACCTGGGGTCGCTGGCCGAGCATTTGGCGCGGGGTGGGTTGGACTTTATTAAGGATGATCATGGGCTGGCGGACCAGCACTACGCGCCGTTCGCCGAACGGGTGGTCGCCTGCGCCGCCGGGGTGGCGCGCGGCGTGCGCTCGACGGGGCATCCGACGCTGTATGTGCCCAGTATCACCGGCAACCTGGACCAGATGCGCGCGCAGGTCCGGCTGGCACGGGATGAGGGTCTGCACTGCGTGATGATCGCGCCGATGATCGCCGGATTCCCGGCGATGCAGGCGCTGGTGCGCGACTATCCCGACATGGCGTTCATGGCGCATCCCAGCCTGGGTGGCGCGGCGCGGATCGCGCCCGACCTGCTGATCGGCGGGCTGTTCCGGCTGATGGGCGCCGACGCCGTGATCTTCCCGAACCATGGCGGCCGGTTCGGCTACTCACCCGCCACCTGCCTTCGCCTGGCCCAACGCGCTCGGCGGTCCGATGACGGGATGAAGCCCGCCCTGCCGGTGCCAGCGGGCGGCATGACGCTGGACCGTACGCGGGAAATTCTTGATTTCTATGGCGAGGATACGATGTTGCTGATCGGCGGCAGCCTGCTGATGGCGCGGGCGAACATCACGGCCGAGACCGAGCGTTTCGTGCGGGCCGTCGCGGATCATACGTTGTCTGCCAGTGGGCGTGCTTAGGTCAGTGGGCTTTGCTTAGGAATGAGTGGGATGGACAGGGAACCGGCCGCGGGATTTCGCGCCGTCACGGACGCGTTTCGCTGGGAAGGCGTGGCGCATCAGCCGTACAAGCAGGACGGCAGCGCGCCGTTCAAGGACATCTCCCGCCAGGTGTTGTTCCATGAGAACGCGCTTGGCTGCGAGCTGCGGTATTTTGAAATGGACGCCGCCGGCTATTCCACGCTGGAGCGGCATGAGCACGCGCATGCGGTGATGATCCTGCGCGGCCAGGGTGAATGCCTGCTGGGCGACGCGGTGCGGCCGGTGAAGCAGTTCGACCTTGTCTCGATCCCGTCCTGGACGTGGCATCAGTTCCGCGCCTCGGCCGGGGAGCCGTTCGGCTTCCTGTGCATGGTGAACGTCGAGCGCGACCGGCCGCAACTGCCGACGGCGGACGATCTGGCGCAGCTGCGGCAGACGCCGGCGGTGGCGCGGTTCCTGGACGGGCGCTGAGCGCGCATCTGCCGCTGTCCGACGGCGTATGATGGTCGCGGTTCGCTCGTGGATGGCCGGCATCGGGTCCGCCATCCACGGGCGTCTCGGGCGGGTGGCTATTCGATCGCCGAGGCGGACCTGGCGATCTCCCGCAGGGCGAATTTCTGGATCTTGCCGGTCGAGGTCTTGGGAATTTCCCGGAACAGGAACGTCTTCGGCACCTTGAACCGCGCCAGGTGCGCGCGGCAGAAATCGCGCAGCTCGTCGGCGGTGACGGCGGTGCCAAGCTTCAGCTCGATGAAGGCGCAGGGAGTTTCGCCCCATTTCTCGTCGGGCTGGGCGACGACAGCGGCGCTCAACACCGCCGGGTGGCGGTACAGGACTTCCTCGACTTCGAGCGAGGAGATGTTTTCGCCGCCCGAGATGATGATGTCCTTCGACCGGTCACGGATCTTGGCATAGCCGTCCGGCTGCATCACTGCGAGGTCGCCGGTATGGAACCAACCGCCGCCAAAGGCCTTGTCGGTGGCGGCCGGGTTCTTCAGGTAGCCCTTCATGGTGATGTTGCCGCGGAACATGATCTCACCCATCGTTTCGCCGTCCCACGGCACGGGCTGCATCGTTTCCGGGTCCAGCACCGTCATCGCATCCTGCAACGGCGTGCGTACACCCTGCCGGCCATTGCGTTCGGCGCGCCGGTCGATCGGCATGTGCGCCCAGCCCTCCTGCTTGGAGCAGACGCCGGCGGGGCCGTACACCTCGGTCAGGCCGTACACGTGCGTCAGGTCGATGCCGATGCGGTCCGCACCCTCGATGATGGCCGCGGGCGGCGCGGCGCCGGCCACCTGGCCGGCGATGCGGTGGCTGATGCCGGCGCGAAGGTCCTCAGGCGCGTTGATCAGCATCGAATAGACGATCGGGGCGCCGCACATGTGGGTGACGCCGTTGTCGCGGATGGCGTCCAGCACCGCCTTCGCCTCCACCCGGCGCAGGCAGACATTCACCCCGGCGCGTTCGGCCACGGTCCAGGGGAAGCACCAGCCGTTGCAGTGGAACATCGGCAGCGTCCACAGGTAAACGGCATGGTGCGGCATGCCCCAGTTCAGGATGTTGCTGACCGCGTTCAGATGCGCGCCGCGATGGTGATACACCACGCCCTTCGGATCGCCCGTGGTGCCGGAGGTGTAATTCAGCGCGATCGCGTCCCACTCATCGCCCGGGGGCTGCCAGTCGTAGTCGGGATCGCCTTCGGCCAGGAACGCCTCATACTCGGTTTCGCCCAGCAGCTTGCCTTCGGGATGCGCCGGGTCGGCGATGTCGATGACGAGGGGTTTGGTGTCCAGCAGGGACAGCGCGGTTTCGATGGCGGGCGAGAACTCCCTGTCGGTGATCAACACCTTGGCGCCGCCGTGCTGCAACATGAACGCCAGCGTCTCGCCGTCCAGGCGGGTGTTCAGCGTGTTCAAAACGCCGCCGCACATCGGCACGCCGAAGGCGGCTTCGTACATCGGCGGGGTGTTGGGCGCCATGACCGCGACCACGTCATTCTTGCCGACGCCACGGCGGGCCAGGGCGGAGGCAAGACGGCGACAGCGGGCGTAGGTTTCCCGCCAGGTCCAGCGCTGGGCGCCATGCACGACGGCCAGTCGGTCCGGATAGACGTAGGCGGCGCGTTCGATGAAGGTCAACGGCGTCAGCGGCGCATAGTTGGCCTGATTTTTCAGCAGGTCGTCGAACGGGCTGCGGGCGGTCATGGGGCCATCTCCCAGGGTTTATTGTCCGTGGACTTAACCCCGCTGTGATAGGGCCGCAATCCAGAGTGAGACGTGACATGGGTCAACGGTTCGCACGGCCCGCCGGCCGTCGCGTTATTCGGCCGCGGCGGCCTGTGGTTCCGGCACGGCTCCAATTTGCAGCACCGTGTCGGCGCCACTCATCATCTCCGGCCGGTGGGCGACGCTGATCCGGGTGATCTTCAGGGTGCGCAGGCGCTCGTTGATCTCCCGCTCCTTCGCGATATCCAGGTGCGCGGTGCCTTCATCGAGGAACAGGATCCGGGGTTGCTTGTACAGCGCGCGTGCCAGCAGCACACGCTGCTTCTGCCCGCCGGACAGGGAGCTGCCCATGTCGCCGATCAGGCTGCTGTAGCCCATCGGCATCGCCATGATCTCATCGTGCACACCCGCCGTCTGGGCGCAGGACACCATCCGTTCCTGGTCGAAATGCGGGTCGAAGAAGCTGATGTTCTCGGCGATCGAGCCGGACAGCAACTGGTCTTCCTGCATGATTGCGCCGACCTGCTCCCGGTATTCGCGGACGCCGAGTGTGTGCAGCGGAATGCCGTCAACCAGCACCTCGCCGCTGGTCGGTTCCAGCAGGCCCAGCAGGATTTTCAGCAGGGTGGTCTTGCCGCCGCCGGACGGACCCATGACCGTGACGAACGACCCGGCGCGCACCTTGAAACTGACATTCTCCAGCACGAATCGCTCGGTTTCCGCATAGCGGAAGCAGACATTGCGCAGCTCGATGTCACCACGGAGCGGCGTGATGCCGAGCAGCGGACGGTCGTGCCCGGGTTCTTGCGGGTTCAGCGCGATGTCGGAAATCCGTTCCAGATGCAGATCGAGCAGGCGGAAATCCAGCAGCTTTTCCACCAGCGTTGATGCCTTCTGGGTGAAACTGAGCTTGTAGGCCATGAAGGCGAAGATCATGCCCACGGTCAGCGTGTTGTTCAGCGCCAGATTGGCCGCCAGGTAGATCGTGACGATATTCTCAAAGCCGAAGATGGCGCGGTCCATGGTACCGAAATGGATGACCGCCCGGCCCCGGCGGATGCTGGTGTTCACCGTGTCCGCATGCAGGTTGAACCACAGGCTTTCGCGGTCGGCTTCCCGGTTGAACAGCTTGATGCTCTGGATCGCCCGCGCGCTTTCGATGAAATTGGTATTCTCCAGCGCCTGCGCCCGGATATAGGCCTCATTCAGGTTGCGGAATGTCCGGTAGGTCACGAGCCGCAGGATCAGGTACAGCAGCACGGCGGTCAGCACGATCGCACTCAGCCCGGGGCTGTACAGGAAGATCATCACCAGGGTGGCAATCGCCATCAGGCCGTCGATGACAGCCAGGATCAGGCCTTCCGCCAGCACGTTGCGGATCGGCTCGATCGACTGGAAGCGCGACAGGACGTCGCCGATATGCCGCTTTTCGAAAAAGCTGAGCGGCAGCCGCACCAGATGGTGGAACAGCCGGGCGCCCATGTGGAAGTGCACCGCATT
>DAICYU010000115.1 GCA_027311485.1 Acetobacteraceae bacterium | reverse complement strand
AGCTTCTTCTATGGAACAACGCCAGTCAGCGGCGCCTACAGCGCAATTTCGGTCACCGAGCATGAAATCAATGAGGTGCTGGGCGGCGGCGGTCCCGGATCGACACTGAACGCGTTGGCAACCGGAAATTCGCCGCTGGATCAGTATTATGGCGCGCTCGACCTTTACCGCTACGCGGCGGCAGGCGTACCAAGCTATACCACGGCAGCGACGACGGCGGTGCCGGGCTCATCGACACTCATCCCGGTGACATCATTCCTGTCGGTCGATGGCGGCCAGACCAACATCGTGAATTTCAATCAGACTGGCACCGGCGACTACGCCGATTTTGGGCCCAGCGGCTATATTCAATCCGCAACCGGCTCCCCCGGCGTGTACCCGACCTACACTACATCATCGCCAACATTCACCATGATGCAGGCGCTCGGCTACGCGGGCGCAACCGTGACAACGACATCCGTGCCCGAGCCCGCGTCGCTGTTGGTGCTGGCGGCCGGCGTCGGCGGATTAAGGGTCGTGCGGCGGCGGCGGCGGCGGCCAGTCCAGTAGCCACGGTTCGGCCAGGCCCAGCCCGCGCACCGCGATGCCGTTCGGCAGGGTTGCGGTGTAGGACTGGTGGTGGTGCCCGTGCACGATCAGCGTGGCACCGCCATGCTCCGCCAATGCGTCGATGACGGCGAAGCCGTGGGGGTGGCAGGACGGCGCTTCGTGCGACACCAGGACGTCGAAGCGCTGCGCCGCCAGATGGTCGACATCCTCAGGGAAGATGGTATCGCGGTGCCATAGCGGCAGACCGCCGCGCCACACCTCCCCGGGTCGCAGTCGGGCCAGGAAGGCGTCGCGGGTGTGGAACGACGGCGGGCCATCGTCGGGCTGCCAGACCCTGGGGCGGAACACCCCGGGCAACCCGGCGATGCGCCAACCGCCGATCACCCCGACCCGCAGGCCGAGGTCACCGGGTGAGCCGGTCAGGTGATCGAAAGCGGCCTCGGTTTCCGTGTCGTGGTTGCCCAGAATCCAGCGCACGTCCCAGCCGACATCGATGGCCGGTGCCAGCACCTGGGTCAGCGGCGCCGCGCAGCCGCAATCACCGAGCAGAATGAGCGTGCCGGGCGGATGGGCCGCGCAGGCGCGCAGGATCGGGGTGAAATTGCCGTGCGGATCGCCGGCGAACAGGATCGGCTTTGGATCAGGCAAGCGCGGCCCGCACCCATTCCGCCCAGGCCAGAACGGCACGATCGTCATTCCTGCGGCCGACGATCTGGATGCCCAGCGGCAAGCCGTTCGGCCCGGCGCCCACGGGCACCGTCACGCAGGGCACGTGCAGCGAGGTCCAGATGAAGTTGAACGCCGGATCGCCGGTCCAGTCGAGCCCGTGCGGAGCCTCCCCAGGCGCCGAGGGGGTGACCAGGACATCGAGGCCGTCCAGCACGTCCGGGAAGGCCTGCTGGGTGCTTTCGAAGACGGCGTAGGCGTTGCGCAGCGCGGCCTCGGGCTGGTTCAGGCCGAATTCCATCCGCTCCCGCAGGCCGGGGGTCAGCTGGTCGCGGCGGTGCGCCATTTCCCAGCCCAGGGCGCGGGCGCTTTCCGCGTTCATGACGATCGGATGCGCCTCAACCAGCGCGGCGAACCGCTCAGGCAGTTCGCGATCCACGATGCTGGCACCGGCGGCGCCGAGGGCGGTGGCGACGCGGCTCCACAGGGCCTGGGTTTCCGGCGCGGCGGCGGGCCAGCTGGGCGAGCGGCAGAAGCCGATCCGCGGCGCGCGGTCCGGCCGAACATCGGGGTCGCCCAGGTCACGGGCGGCGACGGCGCCGGCGAACAGCGCGCAGTCGGCGACGTTGCGGGCCATGACGCCGATCGTGTCCAGGCTGTCGGACATGATCTTCATGCCGATGCGGCTGATCATGCCGTAGGTCGGCTTGTAGCCGACGACGCCGCAATAGGCGGCCGGACGGATGACGCTGCCGGCCGTCTGGGTGCCGTAGGCGAGCGGGAACAGCCCTGCCCCGACGCCCGCCGCGGACCCCGAGGATGATCCGCCCGGCGTGTGCGCGGGGTTGACCGGGTTGCGGGTCGGGCCGGGATGGCGGGTGGCGAACTCGGTGGTGACGGTCTTGCCGACCACGACGCCGCCGGCCGCGCGCGCCCAGGCGACCGGGGCGGAGTCGGCCTTCGGCTGCCAGCCGGTCCAGATCGGGGAGCCGTACTGGCTGGGCATATCGGCGGTGTCCAGCACGTCCTTGATGCCGACGGGGATGCCTTGCAGCGGACCGGGCGCGGCGGACGCCGCGGCGGCGCGGACCTGGGCGGGATCGAAATGCACGAAGGCGCGCACCGATGGCTCCCGCTGGGCGATGCGGTCAAGGTAGGCTTCGGTCAGGTCCTGCGGGCGCAGCTTGCCGTCGCGGATCAGGCGAACCGCCTGGGTCGCGGTCAGGCTGCACAGATCGGTCGTTGCGTTGTCGGGCATAGCTGAAACCTCCGTTTTCCCTTGCGGGACCACACCGTCTTGGCGGTCTGTATAGACTTTGCTCCTAGGACATACCGAGGACACCGGCAATCCATAAGGTCATGCTGAACGCGGCAAACCCGGCCCGATCAGCGGCATCGTGCATGCCGACCTGGATTGCCATGAGGCTAAGAAACATTCGTGGCGGCTTTGCAAGGGCGAATGGATCAGCATGCCGTATGCGGCATCGTTCCTGTGCCGGGACGGCCGCCTCGTGCGACAGCCGCCTCGGGCGATTGATCCGGGAAGCGGTAGTGCATCGACAGCGTGGTCGATCAACGCCGCCTTCCATGTGGGCATAGCGCCGCCTTGATCGCGTCCGAACGGCAAAGGTCGCCTTTGGGCGCGTGCCGTCAGGTGAAGTTGAACGTCCGTCCTGGCTTAAATCAACGTCCCGCGGAGAACACAGGCTAACGTCGGCTGTCCCGGGCCGGGCTTGGGAAAGCCGCCGGGGAAACCGGCCGGATACGGGGCCCCGCTTCGCTGAAACCCAGCTATTTGCCCCGCGTTCGCCGTGATGGAAAGCCGCGTGAACGGAGGTCACATGAGCACCGAATCAACGCACTCGACATCGAAACTGGCACTGGTGGCGGCTGTGGTCGCCATGACGGGTCTTGCGGCGGCGCCCGGTGCCGCCCTGGCACAGAACACCACTGGCACCAGCGGGACGCACGCCGCAACGACGACTACCGAGACGCCGGCGGCCACCACGGCCGGCAACAACCCCGGCGGCGGCATGACCAACACAGGCAGCCATGGCAGCAGCGGCTGGTGGGGCATCCTCGGCCTGATCGGGCTGGCCGGGCTGTATCCGATGGTCCGCAGCAATCGGGGCGTCACGACCGTGGACACGCGCAAGCCTTAAGGCGCGTTCGCTGGTAGCCATATCACGCCAAGGGCGCTGAACCGCCCGGGGGGCGTGCGCGGCGTTCCCGGGCGGCAGCGCATCAGGGTGGCAACCACCGCCCTGAATTGCGTATCTGACGGATTGCGTATTTGGCCGAAGCGCACTCCTCCGGGCCTCCCCAGGGCAGACCGGATGGCGGTGCCGCGTGTGCCCGGCACCAGCGGCAACCGGGACACACCGGAAGCAGCATCGTGGGATATACGGCCCTGCATCAGAACATCCGGCGGACCATGCACACGACGCTGGAATCTCGCCGCCCGGCAGTCCATCCTGAGGGCGATGAGCGCGCACGATCAATCGACCCGGGACAGTCAGGACACCGCCCACGGCGACACCCCCCGCCCGACCATTCGCGTCGGCGGCGATCCGGACGGGTTCATGACGTATCTGGTCGACCTGCCGCCGGAAAGTTTGCCCAGCGTCTGCAAGCGGGATCTCGAACTGGCCTGGTATGCGGCGCGTGAAGCCGCCCTGGCCGAACGGCAGGGCGCAGTGCGCGGCTTCCGCTTCACCCGGCCAGACGGCAGCCATACCGACCTTGCCCTCGCCGACCGGGACGCCCGCTGCTGGGTCGGGGCGGTGGACCGGACGGTGGGTATCGCCTCGGCAAGCGGACTCTCGCTGTGCCTGCGACTGCTGGCGCTGATCGATCTTCTCGCCCGCGCACCGTGGGCGCGCTCTTTGCTGCATCTTGCACGCGATGGTGCGGAATTCCATCCGGCTCTGCTAAGAACGGCGGCCAGCCAGCCGCTGACGCGGGACGCCCGATTCGATGAGGCGGGTTTCCAGCAGCGGCTGTCCCGTTTCGTCAGCGGCCTGCGGGTGGAAGCCCCGCGGCCGGTTCAACGCCTGTCAGGAGCCTGAGTATGCCGCGCCTAAGCCCCTTCGCCCTGCTAGGGGCCGTTGCCCTGTCCGCCTGTTCCGCCCCGCCCCCACTGACCGGCCAGGCGCAGGCCGACGCCGACACCCGCATCGCCTGCGAACGGCGGGCCGAACAGATCTACAACCAGCAGAACCGCGGCGACATCTACAGCACGGGTTCGCAGGCCAACATGCCGTACTCCGCGAACTACCCCGGGGAGCTGACGAGCATGGGGCTGTCGCAACAATACGCGCGGGATCGGATCGTGCGTGACTGCATCCGCAACAAGGGCACGGAACCCCTGCCAACGCCGAAACCGGCACCGAACTGATCCAGGCCGGCCGATCAATTACGGTGGTGGACCAACCCTTTCTGTTCTAAGGATTGCGGGCTCCACCACCAGGGATTTGGTTGTGCTCCGTCTCTGCCTCGCCCTTGCGGCATCCTGCTTTATGATCGCCGCGCATGCCGCCGAACCGGGTTCAAACGTGTACGAAACGCCTGTACAGGTGTTCAACGATGCGATCCGGCAGGCGATCGGCGGACCCGGGAAGGCCGATCTGGGCGAGGATGTCACGGTCCGGCTGGCCGAGGGCCAGTTGCTGGTCCCCAACCCGCGGGCCCAGCAGCTGCTGCGGCTGACCGGACGCAGCGTTCCGAAGGACCTGATAGGCCTGCTGATGGACGGGAACGGCATGGATCTGCCGGGCCTGATCCGGTTCGTGCCCGCCGGGTTCGTTGATGCGGACGCGATCACTGGGTGGCGGCCGGCGGATTTCCTGGCCAGCCTGAACGACAGCCTGGACAGGATGAACGCTGAACGCCGGAAGCAGAACCAGCATCCGCTGCTGGCGCGCGGATGGGTGTGGCCGCCGCACTATGACCGAGACCGGCATCTGCTTTCCTGGGCCGCCCTGATCCTGCCCGACAATGCGCCGCGCGGCTCGGATGGCGCGGTCGCCTATTACGCCGTGGCGCTCGGGCGCGACGGCTTTGTCGAGCTGTCATTTATCGCATCCGTGGAAAAGGCCGACAGCATCGCCAGCATGTCGAACGCATTCCTGAACGGTCTGCAGTTTCGCGCCGGCAAGCAATACGGCGACGTCACCCCAACCGACAAACGGGCGGATGGCGGCATTGCCGGGGTGATGGGGATCGATGCCTTCCGCCGGGCGCGTGGCCGCAGCTTCTGGTCGACCGATGCGATCATCCCGGCGGCCGGCGCGTTCGCGGTGGTGGTCGGCGCAATTTCACTTCTATTTTATACCCAGCGCGCAATGCGCCGCCGGGCCCGCCGCGCCTAGCGCCGGGTAGCATCGGATAACCATATGACCGACATGGATCTTACCAATATCCCCGGGTCTCGTATCGTTGACGTCGCCCGGCTGGCCTTTACGACTCCCGACGTTGATTTCCTGTGCTTCGGCGAGTCCGATCAGCCGAGCCCGCCGGCCGCGCTGGCGGCGGCTGTTCGGGCGCTGGCGGATGGAGAGACGCGGTATCCCGATGTGCGCGGTCTGCCAGCGTTGCGCGCCGCGCTGGCCACATACCTGACCGGGCTGCATGCCAAACCGGTGACTGAAAGCCGGATCCAGGTCACGGCCTCGGGCATGGCCGCGCTGTCGGTGGCGCTGGCGGCCGTTGTCCGGGCCGGGCACCGCGTGGTGGTGCATGGCCCGATCTGGCCGAACATCCCCAACGCGGTCCGCCTGCGTGGCGCGATTGTCGAGCAGCTTGACCTGATCGCGCAACCCGATGGCGGGTTCCGGCTGGACCTGGACCGGCTGGACCTGATGATGGACGGCGCCCGCGCCTTCATCCTGAACTCCCCCGGGAACCCGACCGGCTGGACCGCGACCGAGGCCGAATTGCGCGCGATCCGCGACATCGCCCGCCGGCACGGGGCCTGGCTGATCGCCGATGAGGTGTATTCGCGGCTGGTCTACGATGGTCAGCCCGCAGCGCCGTCCCTGCTGGACATCGCCGAACCGGATGAGCGGGTGATCGTCTGCAACAGCTTTTCCAAGATGTGCATCATGACCGGCTGGCGCCTGGGCTGGCTGGTGATGCCGGAGGGCGCGGCCGACGCATTCGTCAACATCGTCGAGGTGACGCATTCCGGCGTGGCGCCCTTCATCCAGCGCGCCGGTGTCGCCGCCATCAGCGACCATGAGACGATCGACCGCTTCCGCGCCCACTGCACCACCGGCCGCGACCTGGCCAGCCAGGCCCTGGCTGGCCTGAATGGCGTGCGCTACCGCCCGCCCGCTGGTGCGTTCTATGCATTTCTGGCGGTGGACGGGCTGCGTGACAGCCTGGACCTGGCGAAGAAGCTCGTGACCCGGCACGGCGTCGCCGTTGCCCCCGGCATTGCGTTCGGCAGCGCCGGCGAAGGCTGGTTGCGGGTCTGCTTCGCCCAGTCCGCCTCATTGATGGAGCGTGCCATGCAACGACTGCGCGATGGTTTAAGGGCGGAGATGGCGCAATGAGCGGCCCGGTCTGTGCCCTGTGCGGCACCCCTGCCCCGGCGCCGTTCCGCGCGCCTCAGCCGGAAATCGCCCCGGACCTGGACATGCGCCCGGGCGAGCCGGCGCGTTCGACCCTGCGGGACTGGATCGCGGTGTGCCGGACATGCGGCGCCGCCGCGCCCGACCTGGCCGCCCTGCCCGAAGCGGCGCGGCCGGTGGTGGCGTCGGATGAATACCGGATGCTGAGCACCACGGTGCTGGAGGAAACGCTGCCGTTCCGGCGCTGGGCGCTGATCTGTGAGCGCACCGGTGACAGCGCGCAGCGTGCCGAGGCGCTGCTGCAGGCCGCGTGGGCGGCGGATGACGCCGCCGCGATGACCGAGGCATCGAGGCTGCGCACCGAGGTCGCGACGCTATGGGACGGTACCACCGATACCGAGCTGGGGTTGCGGCGGCTTGATGTGCTGCGGCGTGCCGGGCAGTTCGATGCGGCGGCGGCATGGGCGGCCGAACTGGGCCAGCGCGGGCCGGATGAGCTTGCCCGCACCATCATCGGCTTCCAGACGGCACGGATTGCCGAGCGCGACGTCGGCCGGCACCTGATCAGCGCGGCGCTGCCGCCTCCGGCGCATACGCCGCACGTGGCGCACAACAAGCGCGCCACAACTGGATTCTGGTCAAGGTTGCTGCGGAAATAGGATCAAATCTGGAACATCCGGACGATCGCCAAGACCATCAGCGCAGCGCCAACAACGCCGAAGATGATGGTGCCGTAGTCCGGCAGCATGCCGAAAACGCCGAGCCCGAGATAGGCGAAGGCCAGGGCCACGGTTCCAATCGCGCACAAAAAACTTGGATTGGTGATCGAGGAAGCGCCCTCCCGCGTGTAGAAGCGGAAGACGAAGATGAGGAAAGCCGCGACAAACGGGGCGAGGATAAAGGTGGCGCTGTTGGACATTGCGGTTTCTGCTGACTTCCGTTCGATGCACGGACGGCATAACCGATTTCGGCAGCCCGCATAACAACCGAAAAGCTGCGGTGACGAAAAAACAAGCCGCTGACGACGATTTCGTAAATTCTTAGTTGCACCACTATGGAGTCATTCCGTACACGCGACCGTGAGGGAGAACGGCCATGGTGGATGCGGACTGGTGGCGCGGCGCGGTGATCTATCAGATTTACCCGCGCAGTTTTTTCGACAGCAACAATGACGGCATCGGCGATCTGCCCGGCGTCACCGCTCGGCTGGATCATATCGCGCGGCTGGGTGCGGACGCGATCTGGCTGTGCCCGTTCTTCGTTTCGCCACAGCGCGATTTTGGCTACGACGTGGCCGATCATGTCTCGGTCGATCCGATTTTCGGCACGCTGGCGGATTTCGATGCGCTGCTGGATCGTGCGCATGCGCTGGGGCTGAAGGTGCTGATCGACCAGGTGTGGAGCCACACCTCCGACCGCCATCCCTGGTTCCTCGACAGCCGCTCCGCGCGGAACGCCGCGCGGGCGGACTGGTATGTGTGGGCTGACCCGAGCGATGATGGTACGCCGCCAAACAACTGGCTGTCGGTGTTCGGCGGGTCGGCATGGACCTGGGAACCGCGGCGGCGGCAATACTACCTGCACCATTTCCTGAACCATCAGCCGGCGCTGAACCTGCACAATCCGGCGGTGATGGATGCGCTGCTGGAAACCGGCGCCTTCTGGCTGGATCGCGGCGTCGACGGGTTTCGGCTGGATGCGATCGACTTCCTGCTGCACGACAAGGCGTTGCGGCCGAACCCGGTGGCGCCGCGCCCGGCGGAAATCCCCGCCAAGCTGTTCGGCCTGCAACAGCATGTGCACGACATGCTGCAGCCCGAGGCGATGGGCCTGCTGGCCCGCATCCGCGGGCTGATGGACGCCTATCCGGGCACCGTGACGCTGGGGGAGATTTCCAGCCAGCCGGGCGCGTTCGAGCGTGTGGTGGCCTGCACCGAAGGCGCCGACCGGCTGCACATGGCCTATACGCTGCGGCCGTTGCGCGGCGGCTTCGATTGGCCAACGGTCACGGCGCTGCTGCGCGACGTTGCGTCTGTGGGCCAGGATGGCTGGATCTGCTGGTCGTTCAGCAACCATGACGTGGAACGGGCGGTCAGCCGATGGAACCCGCGACGCGGTGAGTTACCCGACCCCGCGTTCGCCCGCCTGCTGATGGCGCTGCTGCTGTCGTTACGCGGTAGTGTCTGTCTGTACCAGGGTGAGGAACTCGGGCTGACCGAGGCGCAACTGTCGGAAGACGATCTGCGCGATCCGTTCGGGATCGCCTACTGGCCGGAGTTCCGCGGCCGCGACGGCAGCCGGACGCCGATGCCGTGGGTCGCAGAAGTGCGGCATGGCGGCTTCACCACAGCCGAGACACCGTGGTTGCCGGTGCCGGCGGCACACCGGGACGCCGCCGTGGACAGGCAGGAGGGCGACGCGGACTCGCTGCTGC
>DAICYU010000114.1 GCA_027311485.1 Acetobacteraceae bacterium | reverse complement strand
AGGGGCGCACCGAATCCTTGGCCTGGGGTGCCGACGGCAGGTCGGTGTCGGGCACCGCGCGCAAACCGTCGATCAACTCGATCAATGCCGTCCCGGTGCGACCTTCGGCGAACCCGCGGGAGATGCCGCGCACGCGGCTGAGGGCATCAGGGGTCGCCGGCGCGGTGGCGGCGATCTCCAGCAAAGCCTCATCCTTGATCAGACGCTGGCGGGGGATGTTGATCCGCTGCGCCTCCCGCTCCCGCCACGCCGCGAGTTCCTTCAGCGTGTGCAGGAAGCGGCGGTTGCTGGAGCGGGGCCGCAGCCGTTCCCAGGCCGTGGCGGGATCGACGCGGTAGGTGTCCGGGCTGTTCAGGATCGCCATTTCCTCGGCCACCCAGCTCAGCCGCCCGTCCTGATCCAGCCGGCGGCGCAGGCGCCGGTACACCTCCCGCAGATGGGTGACGTCGGCGGCGGCGTAGGCGATCTGCGCATCCGACAATGGACGCACCGACCAGTCGCTGAACCGGTGCGCCTTGTCGATGGTGCCGCCGGTCAGCGCCGAGACCAGGGCATCATAGCCGACCTGATCGCCAAACCCGGCCACCATCGCCGCCACCTGCGTGTCGAACATCGGCTGTGGCACGGCGCCGAAGCGCAGTACGAAAATCTCATTGTCCTGACGAGCGGCGTGAAACACCTTGGTGACCGCTTCGTCGGCGAACAGCGCGGCCATCGGCGCAAGGTCGATGCCATCGGCCTGCCCGTCGATCACCGCGACCTCCGCCTCCCCGGCGACCTGCACCAGACAAAGCTCCGGCCAGTAGGTACGCTCACGCATGAATTCGGTGTCGACGGTGATGAACTCCTCGGCCCGCATTCGCTGGCAGAAGGCTTCCAGGGCGTCGGTGGTGGTGATCAGGGTCGGAGGCGGGAAGTCTGGACGGGAAGGTCTGGCCATGTCGTTGTTCTACACGCGCGGCGATGAAATACCAGAGTGGGCAGTAGACGGCGTGGGCCGCAGGCGTGCTGCTTCGACTGCATTGTGGACCGGAGTTGGAAGCAGCGGCTAACGACCTGAACCGGCCTGATGACCGTCGCCGCATAGCTGTCCGGCAAAGTCATCGGCAGTGAAGATATCAGCCGGACCGTTCAAAACGGCCGAGGAAGGACCCTTGGTCCAACTGGCCGGCCCGGCTAGGCTGACCAGATGTCAGTGCCAGACTATCAGTCCCTTATGCTTCCTGTACTCCTGCTCGCGACGGACGGCGAAACTCGGATCGGTGACGCCGTGGAGCGTCTGGCGCAGCAACTTGGCCTTACGCCTGATGAGCGCGCCCGACTGTTACCATCAGGCAAGCAGACGCTGTTTGGCAACCGTGTTCATTGGGCCAAAACGTATCTCACCAAGGCCGGACTGCTGGAAACCACGAGGCGCGGCCATTTCAAACTCACCGAGCGTGGCCGGCAGGTGATAGCTTCACTTCCAGCCCGAATCGATAATGAATTCCTGAGCCAGTTCATCGAGTTCAGGCAGTTCACCGGAAGGGCAGCGGATGACGCTCAGCCGGACGTCCCGCCGATTGCGCCGACGCTGGTACGCCGCACCGAAACACCCGATGAAATCATGCGTGTCGCACACCAGCAGGTCGAGACCTCGCTGGGCCAGGACCTGTTGGATCGGATTCGCGCATCACCGCCTGCCTTCTTCGAGCGCCTTATCGTCAATTTGCTCCTGAGCATGGGCTATGGTGGGTCCACAGCGGATGCCGGACGCGCACTTGGCCGGAGCGGCGACGATGGGGTTGACGGCGTCATTGATCAGGACGCTCTCGGATTGGATCGCGTCTATATCCAGGCCAAACGATATGCTGAGGGCAACAACATCGGGGCCGGAGCGATCAGGGATTTCTTCGGCAGCCTTGACCGCCACAAGGCAACGAAGGGCCTGTTCGTGACCACCTCCTGCTTCGCAGCGGCAGCAAAGGAAACTGCGGAATTTCTCAGCAAGCGCATTGTCCTGATTGACGGTGACCAGCTTGCGAAGCTGATGATTCGCTACAACGTGGGTTGCCGGATCGAGGAAGTCTTCCACATCAAGAAGGTAGATCAAGACTTCTTCGACTAAACCGGCCTTTTTGCAGAACAAATCATCCTGCAACGAACGCCGCCCGGAAATAGGGCAAGAACCGGATTTTACCCCGACGGCCTGAAACGCTCGGCCGGTCCAAAGTCCGGACGCGGCCATCGAATGATGGCTCACGTCCCCGCCGCAACGATCCGCCCCGGTCCCGATCACCGCGGCCTCACTGACCAGCTCAACAGGCCGGAATGGCGAAACGCTATCCCTTCAAAACCTCCGGGTTGAACACCCGAACCGGCTTGCCATCCAGAAACGCGAGCGCGTTTTCAACCATTTGCGGATAGAACTGATCCCACGTCTCCTTCACACAGTACCCCAGATGCGGGCTCAGCACCGTGTTCGGCGCGCTGCGCAACGGATGATCCGCCGGCAGCGGCTCCCGCTCATACACATCCAGGGCGGCAACGATCTTGTTGGCATGCAGCGCCTCCAGCATTGCCGCCTCGTCAATGATCGGCCCGCGGGAGGTGTTGATCAGGATCGTGCCCGGCTTCATACGCGCGATCTCATCCCGCCCGATCAGCCCGCGGCTACGGTCCGACAGCACCATGTGAATGCTGATCGCATCCGATGTCGCCAGCAGCTCATCCTTGGACACCAGCTTCGCCCCCGCCGCCGCGGCTTTCTCGGCGGTCAGGTTCTGGCTCCAGGCGATCACGGTCATCCGCAGCGCCTTGCAGTATGCCGCCATGTAGCCGCCCAGCCGCCCCAGCCCGAGAATGCCGATCGTCTTGCCGGCCAGCCCGATGCCCACCGGCACGCCCATCTGGAAGCCGCCGGCGCGGATCGTCTCATCGCCCACGGCCAGGCCGCGCGCCGCGGAAATCAGCAGCCCCAGTGCCAGTTCCGCCGTTGCCGAATCGGCATACCCGCCGCCCTGCGTGTTGCACACCGGGATGCCCCGCGCGGTGCACGCCGCCGCGTCCAGCGACAGGTTGCGCGCGCCGGTCATGCCCAGCATGCGCAGCTTCGGCAGCCGGTTGATCAAGGAGCCGGGCAGCGGCGTCCGCTCCCGCATCGACAGCACGATGTCGAAATCCGCCAGCTTCGCCGCGGCGTCATCCTGATCGGCGAACGCGTCGGAGAAGAACACCACGTCGGCCCGCGCCATCAGCGGCGCCCAGTCGGCGGCACCGCGCGCCACGCCCTGCCAATCGTCCAGCACGGCCACCCGGGTCGTGTTACTCATGTATGTTCCCTCCACTTCCGGCTTGCGAAACTGGCGCGGGCGGCGGCAGCGCGCAAGCGGTTGCCGCAGCTCCCCCTGCCGTGGCATGAGCCGCGGCAAGGAGAATCAGCACATGACGAACGTCGCGGTTATCGGCGCCGGTTTGATCGGGCGCGCCTGGGCGATCGTATTCGCCCGCGCAGGCTTCCAGGTGGCGTTGTGGGACCAGTTCCCGCAGCAGGTGGCAGCGGCCATCGGCTTCATCGCCGACCGCCTGCCGGAGCTGCGCGCCGCCGGCCTGCTGGCGGATGAGCCGGACACGGTGCGCGCCCGCATCAAGCCGGCGCAGACGATCTGGGACGCGGTTCACACCGCCGACTACATCCAGGAAAACGCGCCGGAACGGGTGGACGTCAAGCGCCCACTGTTCACCGAGCTGGAACGAGCCGCCAGGCCGGATGCGGTGATCGGTTCGTCCTCCTCCGGCATTCCCGCCAGTGCGTTCACCGAGCATCTGAAGACTCGCAACCGCTGCCTGATCGCGCATCCGGTCAATCCGCCGTACCTTGTGCCGCTGGTGGAAATCTGCCCCGCGCCCTGGACCGATGCCGCCGCGGTCGAACGCGCCGGTGACCTGATGCGCAAAGCCGGCCAAGTGCCGGCGACGGTGAAGAAGGAGATCGACGGCTTCGCGCTGAACCGCCTGCAGGGCGCGCTGCTGGCCGAAGCGTTCCGGCTGCTGGCCGACGACGTGATCTCCCCGGCGGACCTGGACGCATTGGTCAAGCACGGCCTGGGCCTGCGCTGGGCCTTCATGGGGCCGCTGGAGACGATCGATCTGAACGCCCCCGGCGGCTTGGCCGACTATTGCAACCGCTACGGCCCGTTGTATGCAAAAATGCAGGACCAGATGAAGCCGCTGGAATGGGATGCCGCGCTGGTCGGTCGCCTGCAGGAGGCCCGCCGCGCCGAGCTGCCGGCGAATTTGCAGCCGGTTCGCCAGGAATGGCGTGACCGCCGGCTGATGGCCCTGGTCGCCCACAAGGCGACGCAGCCGGACTGACGCGCCCTACCCGGCCCGCGTCCTACCCGGACCGCGCCGGCCTGGCTCGCGGCGTGAAGGGCAGGCCATGTGTGACGGGCAGGCCATGTGTGACGGGCTAGCTGCGTGGGATGGGCCGGCCGGGCGCGGGCCGGCGGCCTGACGGCCCCAGCGCTTGAGCCGCGCGCGCCGCTTGGCCGTGCGTGTTGCAGCGGATACCCGGTTACGGCGCGCTGCCCGGTTGCGGCTAGCTGAATGAATCCCCAAACAGGCACAATGCAACAGACGCTTCATACGCTGACCGTCGAAACCCGCGGACAGGCTCTCTACGACATCACAAAGCCGGTCCACGCCTGGACGGCGCAGCAGGGCATTCGCACCGGGCTGCTGACGCTGTTTTGCCGGCATACCTCGGCGTCATTGACTATTCAGGAAAACGCCGATCCGGACGTCCGGGCCGATCTGATCGACTTCCTGCGCCGGCTGGTGCCGGAGGACGGTCGGTATCGGCATAGTATCGAGGGGCCGGATGACATGCCGGCGCACATTAAATCCGTCCTGACGCAGGCCAGCCTGTCGATCCCGGTGCAGCGCGGCACACCGACGCTGGGAACATGGCAGGCGATCTACCTGTTTGAACATCGCACCGCCGCGCAGACCCGCAGTATTGTCCTGCATCTGCTGGGATCGTAACGACCGTTCGGCCACGCCCCCTGATGATTGCGCTTCGGCCGTTGCATCGCCTGTCGTAACGGCCGCCGCGGCCCCGGAACACGGCGCCCCAAAACGCGGCGCCCCATAATACCGTGCGCTGGACCCACGGCGGCTCAGTCGCGCCAGGTTTTCTGGACGCCCGGCTTACGCCCGCTTCGCCGCCCGCCCCAGGCCGCCGTACAGGTCCAGCATCCGACCGAACCAGCCAGCCACCGGATCGTCCTCGGTCAGCAAGGCAAACCGGCTGGCGCAGGACGGCCACATCAGCGTGCCGGCAACGATATGGTCGGCATAGCTGGGCGCCGCGCCCCCCAGCCATTCCTGGCGGCGCAGCACCAGCCGGACCGGCATCAGGGACTCACGAAACGCCGCAACCCGATCCTCCCGCCCCGCCTGGACCTCCTCCAGCGTCTGGCCGAACCGGGCTTCCCGGCTGGATCGGAAATAATCCCGGTCCTTGGGGTCGATGACGTCCAGCAGGTCGCGGACGATCAGCCGAGCGATGCCGCCGACCATGATCGAGTCGGCCCAGGCGTTGATGAAGGCCGCATGCGCCTTGCCCGCAGCGCCGCCGAACAACGTCGGCGTCGGGTAAGCCGCCTCCAGGTGTTCGGCGATGCTCCAGCTGTCGAACACGGTCTTGCCGCCATCCTGGATGACCGGCACCTTCCCCTGCCCCGAAAACGCCAGCGCGTCCCGCTCCGTAAATCGCCAGGGAATCGTTTCGACGGGCAATCCCTTGTGCGCCAGCGCAAATCGGATGCGCCAGCAGTACGGGCTGAATCGCAGGTCGGGATCAGCGCCCGCGAGGTCGTGCAGAATGATGCTCATGCCACATCATGCCTCGCCCCAGCGCAACGAGTCCATATTCCCTGTCGCTCGGCCGATGCGGCATGATAATTATTCGCCGGTGCCCGAAACCCTCACCCCGATCGTCGGCCAGACCGCCAGCCTGCTGGCGCGCACCGCGCGCGGCGCCGGTTGGGTCATGGCGTGGCGCTGGGGCATGCGCATCCTCGGACTGATCAGCACACTGGTGCTGGTTCGCCTGATCCGCCCAGCCGATTTCGGCATCATCGCGCTTGCCAGCGGCTTCATGCAGACCATCGACGGCATGATGACGCTGGGCACCGAGGAAGCGGTCATTCGCGAACCATCACCCAGCCGGACCTTCTACGACACCGCCTTCACCCTGAACCTGCTGCGCGGCTTGTCGGTCACGCTCTGCGTCGCGCTGCTGGCCTTTCCCGCCGCCCGTTTCTTCGCCGATCCGCGACTCGGCCCGGTGCTGCTGGTCATCGCCTGCCTGCCGCTGCTGGACGCATTCTCCAACATTGGCGCGGTGGACTTCCGGCGCGACTTCGCCTTCCACAAGGAATTCGCCATTATGGTGCTGCCGAAACTGTGCGGCATCATCGCCGCGATCAGCGCGGCCGTATTGCTGCGGTCCTATGTGGCGATGCTGGTCGGCATGGGCGTCAACCGGACACTGCGCGTCGTCATGAGCTACGTGATGCACCCCTATCGCCCGTCCCTGTCCATACGGGCGTGGCGGGGCCTTGCCGGCTATTCCGGCTGGACCTGGCTGCTCAGCGTCGCCGTCCTGGTCCGCGACCGTATCGACAGCCTGCTGATCGGGCGGCTGATGAACCCCGCCGCGGTCGGGCTTTTCGCCGTCGGGGCGGAAATCGCCGCCCTGCCCTCGACCGAGATCATCGAGCCGCTGGGCAGGGCGGCGTTCTCGGGCTTCGCCGCCGGACGGCAGGAACGGACCGATCCGGCCGAGGCGCTGCTGCGCCTGATCGGCTTCGCGGCCCTGATCGGGCTGCCGGCCGGTGTCGGACTGTCACTGGTTGCCGCGCCGCTGGTGCGGCTGGCCTTCGGGGCGGGCTGGGAACAGGCGGTGCCGGTGCTGCGCGTCCTGTCGCTGAGTTTCACGGCCATGGTCTTTGGCCATTTGAGCCTGCATCTGTTGAGCGCCTATGCCCTGTTGGGCCGCCTGGTCGGCATCACCCTGGTGGGAGCCGCCACGCGGCTTGGCCTTCTGCTGCTGCTGATCCCTGTGTCCGGCCTGGCTGGCGCCGCAACCGCCGTGGCAGCCGCCGTGCTGTTGGAACAGGTGCTGACCGTCGCCACCGCGCTGCGCCAGTTCGGCGTAACCCCTGCCGCGCTGGCGCGGGAGGTGTGGCGGCCGGTCCTGTCCATCGCAATCATGGCAGCCACGCTCGTCGCGGCCGGGCTGGGGTGGACCAACGATACTGGCCTGACAGCGCTGGTCGAAGCGGCGCTGTCCGGGGCCATGATCTATGCCGCCGTCCTGCTCACAGCGTGGCGCCTGGCCGGCCGGCCGAAGGGCGCCGAACACGATGTGCTGCGTCTGCTCCGGTGCAGACCGGGTTGATCGGGCAAAAGCCGCCGTCTTCCGGCCAGGACCATCGGGTGCGGCCATCGGATTCGTCACCGTTCAGCGGTTGACGGGCCGGGCGTTTTGGCCATGCTCCCCGCGCACAACACGCGGGAGGGTTAGATGGGTGAGACCATTCAATTAAAGTCAGCCGACGGCTTCAGCTTTTCGGCCTATGTCGCCGGGCCGAAGGATGCGAAGCACGGCGTCGTCGTCGTGCAGGAGATTTTCGGCGTCAATCACCACATCCGTGACATGGCGGACCGGTTCGCCGCGCTGGGCTATGCCGTGGTGGCGCCGGCCCTGTTCGACCGGGCGGAAAAGGGTGTCGAACTGGGCTACACCCAGGATGACATCGCCAAGGGCCGCGAGTACCGCATGAAGCTGAATGACGCCGAGGTCATGAAGGACGTCGAGGCCGCGGCCGATTATCTGTCCGGCAAGAAGTTGGGCATCGTCGGGTATTGCTTCGGCGGCACCGTGGCGTGGTGGGGCGCGACCCGGACGCACAAGTTCGCGGCAGCCTCCTGCTGGTACGGCGGCGGCATTCCCGGCACGAAGGATGAGCGTCCGAACTGCCCGGTGCAGATGCATTTCGGCGAAAAGGACGCTTCTATCCCGATGACCGACGTCGACTCGGTGCGCGCGGCGCAGCCGAACGCCGAGATTTACGTCTACATGGGCGCGCAGCACGGCTTCGGCTGTGACGAACGCGGCAGCTTCAGCAAGCCGGATTACGAACTTGCCCAGAAGCGGACGGTGGAATTCTTTGGCAAGCACCTGGGGTAATTGCCAACGCACCGAAGCCAGCGCCCCGCGGCGTTGGCTTCGGCACCGCGCGGACAGCGCGCCTTCGCCTTGACAGTGCGGATAGCGGGCCTTCGCCTTGACAGTGAGGATAGCGGGCCTTCGCCCGCCCCGGCAGTGCGGATTGCGCCTTTGTCCGCCCTGGCGATCCGGCCGGCACCAGCACAGAACTGGCCAATTTCGGATCAGATACCGACGCCACGCATGCGCTGACGTATCGCTCGGCGGGCGATTTATCCTGCCGAGCGATTGTGCTTCGGGCTATCGCGGCTGCTGGGCGAGCCAGCGGAACACGACCGAGAAATCCTTCGCACCGTCACCGGCGTCGACCACCTGCTGGTAGAATGACAGCGCCTTCGCGGCCAGCGGCGTCGGCGAACCGGTCGCGTCGGCCGCGGCCTGCGACAGCTTCACGTCCTTGACCATCAATGCGGCCATGAAGCCCGGTGCGTAGTCGCGGGCCGACGGCGCCGTCGGCACCGTGCCCGGCGCCGGGCAGTAGTTCGCCAGCGCCCAGGAGTTTGATGTGGCGGTCGAGCAGATCGCATGCAGCTTGCCCCAGTCCAGTCCGAGCTTCTCAGCCAGGATGAAGCCTTCCGCGACACCGACCATGTTGATGGCGAGCATCATGTTGTTGCAGATCTTCACCGCCTGGCCGGCACCCGGGCCGCCGGCGTGGAAGATGTTCTTGCCCATCGCCTCCAGGATCGGCTTGCCGCGGGCGAACGCATCGTCCGTCCCGCCGACCATGAAGGTCAGGGTGCCGTTCTGCGCCCCCACCGTGCCGCCGGACACCGGCGCATCCAGCATCGACAGCCCAGCCTTCTCGGCTTCGGCGGTGACGGTGCGGGCGCTGTCGACGTCGATGGTGGAGCAGTCGATCAGCAGCGGCTTGGTGGCCTTCACCGCGTCGATGATCCCGCCCTGGTGCATATAGACGTCACGCACATGCTCCCCCGCGGGCAGCATGGTGATGACGATC
>DAICYU010000113.1 GCA_027311485.1 Acetobacteraceae bacterium | reverse complement strand
GACATCGCTCGTCGCCTCGCTGACACGCGCCATGGCTTGGCGCCCCTGGTCATAGGCCATGATGCCGCCCCTGATCACAACCTTCGCCGCGGGTCGAAGCAGGCCGCCCAATATTGGCATCAGGATTGGCGCGACCACCGCGGTGCCGACGCCGATGGCCAACCCTGTCACGATATTGCCGCCCTTGAATACATCCTCGAAGAAAGCCATTCGCGTAATCTCCTATGAGTGGGGTGAGCGTCCGGCGGGTAACGGCGTTACGGGTGCTTGGCTGCCTGGCCCTTGCGCCCCTTGGATTGTGGTGTCTTGCGATCCTCCGCAGGCTGCGTCGCCTCGGCTGACCGTGCCGACGCAAGCTCCAGTTGTGCTTCGGTGACAAGGTTGCCCACCGCTGCGCTGATCGGCTCCACGGTGCTGCGATACAGCATGATGCCGGACCGCATGGCCGCCTTGGCCGCCGGCCGAAGGCCCCTGGTAACGGCGGGCATCAGCATCGGCACGAGCAACGCCGCCCCGAACCCGACCGCAAGCCCGACCGGCGTCGGGCTCTTTGCGAGATCGTCAAGCAGTGCCATGCGAACTCTCCTGATCTGGCTTAAAGGGACGCTGGTCCAACGCGGCGACCATGTCGGACAACACAGCCGCATGGGCACTGCCGGGGTGGGCCTGTGCCCGCTTCAGCTTGTGTCGCAGCGCCGCCATGTGACGTGAATAGCGGGCGGACCGGTCGCGCTCATTGCGGGCGTATCGCCGGGCGCGCCTGCGCGCCGCATGTGCAAAGTCTTCCACGGCGGCCCGCGCCGCTCGGTGTCTTTCGTCTTCAGGGGCAGGCGCGGACAGGTTCTGCAGGACATTTTGCAGGACCGTCTCCGCGAGCCGGTCGATGATGCCGCCCTCGGCCTCACCCTCCGCCTCAAGGAACAGGTTTACGCCGCCCGTCAGCGCCGACCGAACCGGAAGCGGCAGGTTGGGAGCCACCTTGGGAAGCACCAGCGCGACCACACCGAAGGCTGCCGCTGCGGCAAGGTTGCCCCCTAGAATGTCCTCGAACGACGCCATTTTGGACTGCATTACAATGTAGTGACAGCGCATTAGGTACGTGCGACGGGACCCGGGCGCCAGCCCCGGATGTTCACGTCATCGCTACAATGCAGACCCCCCGGTCCCACTTTGGAAACGGCGGTGATCAGGTCCCGGGATGTTCAGGCCGGCGGTGGGGCAAAGGATGCGGCAGTGGCCGGGGTGTGTTCGCCGGGACCTGGATAGCCGCCGCCTAGAGAATGGCTGCTACCAGCGCGTCCAGGCTGTGGCCGACGATCCGCTTGATGACAGCGTCCATGAGGGCGGCCGCGATAGCCTCGGTGGTCAGGGATGCCGGGGACACGCTGGCACCCGCCCGTTGCGCCGGCACGGGGCCCACGGTGACGTCCATCCGGGCAGCAAGTTGTTCCAGAATCGCATCGCGCGCCGGACCGGTGCCGCTGTGGTGCACGATCAGGCTGCCGGTCAGCGGATTATGGTGCGCGCCTGTGACATCCCGCACCGCCCGTACCGCCGCAACCAACGCGGCTGCCAGGTCAGGGTTGAGCTTGATCGCCGGGCTGTTGAACCGCATCCGGTTCCGTGTTTCATGTACAAGAATGAGCATCCTGGCCCTCGCGTGGGACAGGCGGTTGGTAGCGTCGTTCTATTTTAATTTCGGGTCAGCCGGATGACGGGTGGATGAAACTACCCCAGCGAAACGTCTATTCAGCCGCTGATTCACAGGCACGCCGTTTGCTTGGCATTCCGCCGGAGGTCCATCATGTCCAACGACATCTACGCACAACGCGGCTACGGTTCCCGTCCGGTCGGCTTCGGCGCCAAGCCGGGACTCGTCGTCGTCGATTTCCAGCGCGGCTTCACCGACCCGCAATTCCCCATGGGCGGCGGCGAAGCCGTTGATCAGGCAGTCAGCAACACCGTGCCGCTGATCCAGGCAGCCAAGCGGGCCGGGCTGCCGGTCATTGCCTGCGTCAACGGCTACGACTCGCCCCGGGCGGCGCCACACTGGAAAGCCGAACCGGTGTTCGATCTGCTGAAAGGCACGCCAAGTGTCGAACTGGACCCGCGCATTGCCGCGGCGGAACCCGACGTGCTGCTGATGAAGTCCGCACCATCGATCTTCTTCGCCACACCCGCCGCATCCATCCTGACGCGGGAGCGTGTGGACACCGTCATCGTCACCGGTTGCGTCACCTCCGGCTGTATCCGCGCCAGTGTGATCGATGCGTTCTCCCTCGGCTTTCGCGTCATGGTGGCGCATGACTGCGTCAGCGACCACGACAAGGTCGCCCACGACCAGAACCTGAAAGACATCGACCGGCGCTACGCCGACATCATCGACGCCGCCACCGCCATGGCCGAAATCGACCACTGGCGCACCCGTAACGCCCCCTGATCCACCCGCCCGGTTATAGAGCCGGCAGCACGCGCCCGCGGCACTCGCCAAACCCGACGGGCGCGGCGCCCGGCTTCTCCGCCCGCGCCCGCAGGATGACCTCATCGCCATCCGCCAGGAACCGCCGCGTCTCGCCGGACGGCAGCGTCACCGCATCACGACCGCCGAAGGTCATCTCCAGCAGGCAGCCGCGCCCGTCAGCCGTCGGCGCCGAAATCGTGCCGGACCCGAACAGGTCGCCCGGCTGCAGGTTGCAGCCGTTGCTGCTGTGGTGCGCCACCATCTGCGCCGCGGTCCAGTACATGTAGCGCGTGTTCGACACCGCGAGCCGGTGCGGCGGCAGCCCCGCTTCCCGCATCGCCGGGGTCAGCAGCAGCGACTCCAGGACGACGTCGAACGCCCCGCCCGCCTGGTCGGCGGCATCCAGCAGGTAGGGCAACGGCGCCGGATCGCCATCAGGCCTGGCCGGCTGCGGAATCCGGAAGGGTGCCAACGCCTCGGGCGTGACAACCCAGGCGGAAATCGTCGTGCCGAAGCTCTTGCCCAGGAACGGGCCCAGCGGCTGGTATTCCCATGCCTGGATATCGCGCGCCGACCAGTCGTTTAGCAGGCAGTAGCCGGCAATGTGGTCCCCGGCCTGCGCAATCGGCACCGGCTCCCCCAACGCACTACCCGGGCCGATCCAGATGCCCAGCTCCAGCTCATAATCCAGCCGCTCGCTAGGCGCATACCGAGGCACGTTGGCATCCAGCGGCTTGATCTGCCCCTTCGGCCGCCGCACGTCGGTGCCCGATGCCAGCACCGAGGACGCCCTGCCATGATAGCCAATCGGCACGTATTTGTAGTTCGGCAGCAACGGATGATCCGGCCGGAACACCCGGCCCGAGTTGGTGGCGTGATGGATGCCGACAAAGAAATCGGTGTAGTTGCCGATCCGTGCCGGCACGTGCAGGACACAGGCGGCGGCATCATGCAGGCAGCCCGCCACGGTCGCCACATCGGCATGGCCGGCACGCAGCAGCTCTGAAAGCCGCCCGCGCAGCGCCCGCCGCGGACCAGCCCCCAGGCCCATAAAGCTATTCAGCGTGTCGGCCGACGCTGCCGCCGCCGCCTGCTCTGCCAGCCCCGAGAACAGGCCCGCCGCCGCCGCTCGGCCTAAATCAAGAATCCGGTTGCCGATCGCCACCCCGCCACGCGGCCCGCAGCCGTCCGGCGGCGTGAAGATGCCGAACGGGAGGTTCTGGATCGGAAATGCCGCATGCCCGTCCGCACCGGGCACCCAGCTTCGCAGCGCTGGGTCGTGCGTCGCGTCCAAATCGCCGCTCATGGCCGGGACGGATCGAAATGCTTGCGCAGGCCGCGTCCGTACTCCGCATATGCCGCCTGCAACTCGGGTGCCGTCGCGGCATAGCGGGTCACGCGCTGCGGCAGGCAGGTTTCGAACATGAAGGCCAGTGTCCCCGTCAGCTTGTGCGGCTTCAGCTCCGCATTGCTTGCCCCCTCGAAGGCCGCCGCGTCCGGCCCGTGCGGCAGCATGCAGTTGTGCAGGCTGAAGCCACCGGGCACGAAGCCGCCGCCGGTTTTCGCGTCATACACGCCGTAGATCAGACCCATGAACTCGCTCATGGTGTTCATGTGATACCAGGGCGGACGGAACGTGTTTTCGGCCACCAGCCAGCGCTCGGGGAAAATGACGAAATCGAGGTTCGCGGTGCCGGGCGTTGCCGACGCGGACGTCAGGACAGTGAAGATCGACGGGTCGGCATGGTCGAACAGGATCGGCCCGACGGGAGAAAACCGCCGCAGGTCGTACTTATACGGCACATAGTTGCCGTGCCATGCCACCACATCCAGCGGCGCGTGCGCCAGTTCCGTCTGCCACAGGGCACCGCCCCATTTCACGGTCATGGTGCAGGGGCCGTCACGGTCCTCATACGCGGCCACCGGGGTCAGGAAGTCGCGCGGGTTTGCCAGGCAGTTCGCGCCGATCGGGCCACGCTCGGGCAGTGTCAGCGGGCTGCCATAGTTCTCGCACAGATAGCCGCGGGCCGGCTGCTCATCCGGCAGTTCAACCCGCAGCTTGACGCCACGCGGCACCACGGCGATCTCACCGCCCGTGATATCGATGATGCCGAATTCGGTCCACAGCCGCAGCGCGCCCTGCTGCGGCACGAACAGCATCTCGGCGTCCGCATTGTAGAAATACGCATCCCGCATCGACCGCGTGGCCACGTAGATGTGTGACGCCATGCCTGATTTGCCGGCGGCATCGCCCGTGGTGGTGATGGTGCGGACACCCTCGACGAAGGAAACGCTTTCGGACGGCAGCGGAACCGGGTCCCAGCGCAGCGGCGCCGGCGGCATTTCCACCTCGGCGCACGGCGCGGTGCGCCACAGCGTCGGCGTGGCCTTGGTGAACGTACCCCAATGCGCGACGGTCGGACGGATGCGATACAGCCACGAGCGTTGGTTGCTCGCCCGCGGCGCGGTGAACGCCGATCCGCTGATCTGTTCCGCATACAGCCCATAGGCGCATGTCTGGGGGGAGTTGCGGCCGACCGGCAGGGCGCCCGGTAGAGCCTCGGTCTCAAAGCCATTGCCGAACCCGGACAGGTAAGCGACCGGACCCGGCGTCGCTCCCTGCGCGGTGCTCAGGGCCGGCCGCACGACATCGTCCATGGTTGTTTTCCCTCCTCCGGTCTTGCTGCCGCCTGCAGCAATCCTCGCGCGATCACCCGATCCTAGCACCGCTGCGCTTACGGTTCACAGGCTACCAACCCGCAGGGTACCACCCCACGGGCAGCCAACCCGTCGGCGATCAACCAACCGGCATCAACCCACGGGCGATCAACCAGCGTGATCCTACCTCGCCGTCACGGGCTCACCACGCCGCGTCCTTGCGGCACTACCCCCGACAACACCACGACGCACCTGATCCTCCTCGATGCTTTCGAACAAGGCGCGGAAATTGCCCTCGCCAAATCCGTCATCGCCCTTGCGCTCGATGAATTCAAAGAACACCGGCCCGATCACCGTGCCGGAGAAAATCTGCAGCAGCAGCCGAGCCTTGCGGTCGCTCAGGGTGCCTTCGCCGTCGATCAGGATGCCGTTGCGGTGCAGCCGCGAAACCGACTCGCCATGACCCGGCAAACGGGCATCGACACGCTCATAATACGTATCAGGCGGCGCCGGCATGAAGGACAGGCCCGCCGCGCGCAAACGCTCCACCGTGGCGTGAATATCGCTGCAGCCACAGGCAATGTGCTGGATGCCTTCGCCCTTGTAGACGCGCAGGTATTCCGCGATCTGGCTGACATCGTCAGCGGATTCATTCAGCGGGATGCGAATGCGGCCATCCGGGCTTGTCAGTGCGCGGGAGAACAGGCCCGTGTATTCGCCCTTGATATCGAAGTAGCGGATCTGCCGAAAGTTGAACAACTTGCGGTAAAACTCGTACCAGACATCCATCCGGCCGCGATACACATTGTGGGTCAGGTGATCGATGTAGAACAGGCCGGCACCGGTCGGCCGAGGCTCCCGCGCGCCGAACCACCGGAAGTCGGCATCGTAGGCGGACCCGGTTTCGCCGTAATGGTCGACGAAATACAGCAGACTGCCGCCGATGCCCTTGATCGCCGGGATATTCAGCGTCAACCCACCGTCGGCCGGGTCAGCCGGTGCGGCGCCCAGTGCCAGGGCGCGACGATACGCATGCCCGGCATCCACAACGCGGAAGCCCATCGCTGGCACGCTGGGTCCATGGGCATCGGCGAAGCGCATGGCCTGACTGCCTGGATCCTCATTCAGCAGGTAGTTGATGTCGCCCTGGCGGTACAGCGTGATGGCCCGTTGCCGATGCCGCGCGACGGCTGTGAAGCCCATCTGGCGGAACAGTGCGTGCAGCGCGTCCGGCTCAGGGCTGGCAAATTCCACAAAGGCGAAGCCATCGGTCCCCATCGGGTTGTCGTCACTGATGGTCGGGCGCGGCGAGTCGTGCGGAAACGGACCCATGAATGCTCCTCCTGCCTGTACAACCAAGGCTAGGGGCGACAGGCCGCATAATGTGTGCAAAGGCCGCGAAGATTGCTGCCATGATGCACGATCTGCGCATAAAAAGGCCACGCGATGCACGATACCACCACCGTGGATGCCTTCGACCTCCGCCTGCTGCTGGCCTTGCAGGATGACGGCCGGCTGACCAACCAGCAAATCGGGGAGCGGATCGGCCTTTCGCCCTCGCAATGCTCCCGCCGGCGCGCGGCGCTGGAAGCGGCGGGGCTGATCCGCGGCTATCGCGCCGAACTGGCGGCCGAGGCGCTGGGCCTGCAGGTGCTGGCCTTCATCCAGGTCACGCTGACGGCGCACAGTGTTGAAAATGCCCGGCGCTTCCGCGACTTGCTCGGACGAGTGGCGGAAATCCAGGAGGCCTATGCCATGACCGGCGATACCGACTACCTGCTGAAGGCCATCGTGCCGGATCTCAAGGGCCTGTCGCGCCTGGTCAATGATGTGCTGCTGGCGCACGACAGCGTCGCCCGCGTCCGCTCCTCCATCGTCCTCGACCGGCTCAAGGACTCCGCTCGGCTGCCGCTGTCTGTGCTGCCGCGCAGCCTTTGAGGCTCAATTTGGTGCACTGACCACCGGCGAAGGCGCCGCTGCCCGGGACGATATGCGGACAGCGGACGTCCCGATATTAGCCGGCAATCCCCTGCCCACACAGCGCGCGTGATGCAGATACGGAAGTTGGCGGTGATGCGGATCAGCGCTTGACTTCGGAGATCGGTCGCATCATTAGGGGCGCCTCGCCGCCGGCGATGGGGCTGTAGCTCAGTTGGGAGAGCGCCTCGTTCGCAATGAGGAGGTCAGGGGTTCGATTCCCCTCAGCTCCACCATCCCCGGCTCATCAGGTATTCCAGACTTTCAGATATCCGCCGCCTCTCGCGGGAACAGGCGGATTCTTTGGGCCACTAAAGCTGTCGTTGCGGCGTGGCAGCACTGCAGCGAGATCAGACCGGCAGGCGTACCAGCGTGAAAATCCCCAGCGGGGCCAGCGGCTCAACCTCAACCCGCGTCAGGTCGGCGGCCGAGAAAATCGCCTCCATCGCGAAATGCGGATGCCAGCCAAGCAGATCGGACGCGGGCGCCAGCGCTTCCTCAACCCATCGGCGTGGACCCTTCTCCGCGATGAAATGGTTCACCAGCAGAACATTGCCGCCCGGCCGCACCAGGCGCCGCATTTCCGCCAGCAGGCTACGCGGTTCGGCCACCACCGAGGCGACGAACATCGCGACGACGATATCAAACGAATTGCTGGCGAAGTCGGTCGCTTCGGCATTCATCTCCCGCAAGGCGACGACATTCCGCAGGTCCTCGCGGTCAACCCGCTCATGCGCTTTGTCCAGCATCTCGCGCGACAGGTCGATCCCGGTGATCCGCTTCGCCGGCCGGTAATGCGGCAGCGACAAGCCGGTGCCGACTCCAACCTCCAGCACGTCGGTCCCGGGCAAACGGTTCACCAGATCGACCGCACGACGGCGGGCGGAGGATGAGATCCGACCGAACGCCGTATCATAGACCCCGGCCCAACGCCGGTAAGCTTTCACAATTGAGTCCTGATCGAGTACGGCTGCCACCGTAACCCCCTGCCGAATCGCGCCTTAAGCGCCACTGCTTAACCGCTGGTTTAAACGATCAGCGCGCAGAAGGTTCCATGAGAAACCCTCTGCACGCTTACTGAAGGTGCGTGGCACCCCTATCCGACGCGGACCGCTAGAGGGTCCGACAGGCTAATGCGTTGCGGTGGTCTCACGCGTTGTCGGTGCGTTCTGCACAGTCGGCCCCGGGATCGATCCGGGCGGCTTCGTCGCGTGCTCCTCGGCCGAAATATCCTCGGGTTCCGCCATATTCTTCTTGAAGGCTTTTATGCCTTTCGCAAAGTCACCCATGATGCCGCTGATTTTGTTGCCGCCGCCAAACAAAACGAGAATGACCGCCAAGACAACCAACCAGTGCCAGATGCTGAAGCTACCCATGATTCCTCCTACGTGCTGACACCGATGTGAACATACACGTCCGCCGCTGATGCCCTCACATGGCGCGAGTCGGCAATCGATGCAAGCACCTTCCCATGCGGCACGCCAGGCACCACGCCAAATGCCAGGCGGAGGACCGGAAAGATTCAGCCGCCACCACTGGGAACGGCTGTCGCTATCCGACAAGTCATGACCATTTGGAACCTGCCGGCTGGATCATGACGGTGCCCGGCAATACTCTGGTCAGGAATAGTCCGAATGGTTCGCATCGATCGAGTCACAACTAAAGGTGGTGACAAGGGGGAGACATCACTGGGTGACGGCAGCCGTGTGCCCAAGACCGACCCACGCATCGAAGCCATCGGCGCCGTCGATGAAATCAACGCCAGCATCGGGTTGCTGCGTACCCAGACCACGGACCGGCCAGCGGAAGATGCCATGCTGGCGCGTATCCAGAACGACCTGTTCGATCTGGGGGCTGACCTCTGCATGCCCGGATCTTCGGCGCGCCTGACTGTTTCCGAAACCGCAACCGCTCGGCTTGAAGCTGAAGTGACGGGGATGAACGCCAACCTGCCGCCGCTGAACAGCTTCATCCTGCCCGGCGGCACCGCGGCAGCGTCCCTGGCCCATATGGCCCGGGTTACCGCCCGCCGTGCGGAACGGGCGGTGCTGGCGGTCGAGGACTGCCGTCCGGAAGTACGCCGCTACCTGAACCGGCTGTCAGACCACCTGTTTGTTCTGGCCCGCGTTCTGAATGACAACGCCACCCGCGATGTGCTGTGGGTGCCCGGCGCAAA